>NZ_WXWH01000038.1:0-38763 GCF_009904905.1 Vibrio sp. V30_P3S12P165
AAGTTAGCTTTTGTGATCTGGGTATAGTTGTCATCAATAACCCTTTTCTGACTGCTATAAACCGCTTTTTCCAGATAAGTTCACCTTGAATTTGAAATGTTTATTTCATAATATGGGTTATTGAAAAACCAAACCCATTTCACTCCAAGTTGGTCTAAATCAACTAAAAAGCATCACGTAAATCAATGGGAGAAATGGGCTCGCTAACCGATGAGGAACATCGCATGTCTACATTGTTGTCAAAATATAGGGCACCGGATAGCACCGGGTGCATTCAAAAAATCACACCCAAAAACGCAGGTTGGGATTATGTTGGATTTGAAGTGTATGAATTAAAAGCGGGACAAAACCTCTCTCTGCCAGCTTCCACTAACGAGCTCTGTCTTGTTCTTGTCGCCGGTAAAGCAAACATAAAAACAGAGACCGCTCATTTTGAAAATATCGGCGATCGGATGGATCCTTTTGAGCGAAAAAAACCGTATGCCGTTTATGTTTCGGCCCAAGAAAGCTGTCACGTCGAAGCACTGACACCATTAGAGTTAGCCGTCTGTAAAGCTCCTGGCAAAGGCACCTATGCCACTCGATTGATCGCACCACAAGACATTCAAGCAGAAGCCAGAGGTCAAGGAAATAATCAGCGTTATGTGCATAATATCTTACCCGATGATGTTCCTGCAGATAGTTTATTGGTTGTGGAAGTCTTTACCGATGAAGGTTGTACCAGCTCCTACCCAAGCCATAAACACGATCAAGCCAACGAGCCTCATGAAACCTATCTAGAAGAAACCTATTATCATCGTTTAAATCCTGGTCAAGGTTTTTGCTTACAGCGCGTCTATACCGATGATCGAACTTTAGATGAATCAATGGCTGTTTATGATAAAGATGTAGTCAAAGCCCCACGAGGTTACCACCCTGTAGCGACCATTGCCGGTTACGATAACTATTACTTAAACGTCATGGCTGGCCCCTCAAGAAAGTGGTGTTTTACTTGGGAACCCGATCATGAGTGGGTCAATGGCCCAGTCTATAAGGCTAAACATGCTTAATTAGCCTTGTTTTATACTATGTATAAAACAACTTGGCGTTGCAGGTAGGCGGTAAGTGAGTGACAAATTTATCTGGAAAAAATTTGAACGAACGTAGCCTACCCCATACAGCTTTAAGTAGTAAGGGTATAACATAAGATGAGGATAAAAACGTCAGTTAAAGCTGACGTTTTTTTATGTTGCATAAATCAATCATGCTTTGTGCGAGGAATCATGAAAGGCGAGCGACACTGCGAGGGTCTGAGCTAAACACAAAGAAGCGGCTTGGGAACGAAAAGCATCCACTTTGGCTTCTTTAATCACAAAACAGACATCACTGGATGAAGCCAGTGGACTAATTTGACTATCGGTAATGATGATTTGTTTAATCGCAGAACCGGCTAATGATTCGCTAATCGTGGTCGTTTCTTTCGCATAAGGTGAAAAACTAATCACAATCAATACATCATGTTCTTCAATCGTACTCAATTGCTCTTTAAACATGCCACCGAGCCCATCAATCAGAAAAGCACGTTTGTTTAAATGGCGTAATGCGTACACAAGGTAGGAAGAGACCGAAAATGAACGTCCTAACCCGACCACGTAGATATTTTTCGCTTGAGCCAGTATCTCAACCGCTCCATCGAGATATTCGACTGGTGTTTGCGCGGCTAGTTGATGCATCGCATTACTATTTGCTCTGGCAAATTCCTGTAAAATATCCATCGGGCGTTCCGGTGGCGTCATGTCTCCTTCCATCTCTCTCAGCAGTCGAACGCGATCAGTATAACTGGAAGTCTCTTCTAGTAGATTACTACGAAATAGTTGTTTCATTTCATTAAAACCACTGTACCCAAAAGCGTTTGCAAAGCGGATCAGCGTGGAGGGAGGAACACTCGCCTGCTCAGCAATCGCAGAGACGGTTTCAAAAGCGACACTATTTTTATTATCTAACACATATGCGGCGACTTGCTGTAATCTTTTACTTAATTCACCATAACGAGTTCGGATTTGATCCTCTAATTCGCTTAAGGTCGTTGCTGTTATCATACCAACACTCCGTTATTTACCATGAATTAATCTTATGCAAAATGAAACGATAATAAAAATTATTTTTCGAGTTTTTATTAAAATAAAATAAAAAAATCTAATTCGCTCGAAAAACTTACCACGTTTATCCAAATATTGACTTATACCCTTGCTACTTGAAGCTGCAGAGGGGTAGGCTACGCCAAGTTGTTTGGTATAGATGAAAAATTATTAACAACCGATTCACGCGTTGGCCAGCACGGTCTTGACAGAAAAGCCATGCAGATAGAAACGGATGTGGCACTTTAACTCGGCAAAATCGCTAACCTTTATGATAATGAACGCATGACTAAGGGGCCGAGTACTGGTGTTTGATCGGCAAAAATTTCTTCAATTAGAACCAAAAACAACTCCCCCGTAGCGACAACATCAGCAAATGCGTTATGAGCCAAATAAGGTGGTAGCCCTTTTTGTTCGCGAATGTGCGCTAAGCGTAAATCGGGATACGACACGCCTCGATACTTCATAAGAGATCGCTCCAAGCGCATAGTATCTAAAAAAATAAGTGGTAAAGGGAGCGTCTCTTCTAATTGCAGCAAATGGCGTAAAAACTGTTTCTCAATCTCAGCACCGTGGGCAATAACCACTTTTCCCTTAAGGTTTTTCACTAAGCATTCAATTAATTCATCGCGTGAAATTCCGCCAAGGAGCGTTTCAGGAACAATATGATTGACTACCGCGCTTGCTGAGTCAATACACTGTTCCGATTCGACATAATAATGCTCAGCACGACTTAGAGACATCACGGGATAGTGAAGATGGATCATTCCGACTGATAAAATCTCGTCCACCTTAGGGTTTAATCCCGAGGTTTCAAAGTCTAAGACCACACACTTTAAATCAGCTAACGGAGTATTGGGCGACGGATATGGCTTTTTAAAAAGTGGCAGACAAGGTGCCGGAATGCGAGACTTTGCCAAAGCGTGACGTCGTAACTTATCGCTATAACCAAGCGGGTGTTGACGACGAAACCAAGCCCTTATCATCGTAAACGTCCTCCAGCATGATACCGCTGTTTCGCCGCTTCCTGATAGCGAGCAATAATTCGAAATGCATCTTTGAGATGGTTGCGCTCAAAGGCGGTTAACTCACTTGGCGCAATTTGATTATTCAATATGTTCCCTGCTTGTACTTGTTCACCTTGATGATGAAAACGCACTTGATTGATAAAGTTCAGGGCTTCTTGTAACTCTTGTTTACTGGCATGACTGATTACCCCAAATTCAGCAGCGTAGGCTAATCTTTTCCCCGTTTCAGGGCTAAGACATCCGGCATTCAAGGCGTAAATTCGTGCGAGTTCAACAATTAAATTCACAGCTTGCTGTTTAATATTAAGCACCTGTCGATTATCCCCATCTTTGGTTAACACAAACTGGCGAAAGAGACCAAGCGGTGGACTGACGCGTAAAGAATTGGCCACCATAATCGAAAGAAAGCGCTGGTTGCCTCGCACACAAGTCAGCAAGGTTTGGTTAAGCTGTTCAACCAATGCCTTTGCCCCATATAAAAAGCGCATATCGAGAAAAACACTGATATCGAGCAATGACTGTGCCTCTGGCAGCACCACCCACTGTCTAAAGTTGCTCTGCCATTGTGCTAGCGAAACACACCAACGAGCTTGATTGGCCATCATATCGCCAGGGCAAAGCCGATAACCACAAGCATCCAGCCCATGGCAAACAAACTGTGTCAATTTTTGAAAGTAAAGTTGCTCTTCATCGTTGGCTTCTCTCGCTAAAATAATGCCATTATCTTGATCCGAGTTCAGGTGCATTTCTTGACGAGCCTGAGAGCCAGCGACAAACCACGCATAATCCATAGGTGCAGTTCCGAATTCACGCTCGGCCAATTGTAGCAGTCGTTTATTAAAGGCATCGGCAATCTGCGTCATCATCTGCTGTATAATACTGGGGGCAACATTGGCAGATAATAATGCGTCAAATACGGCCTGTCGTTGAGGAACCATACTCACCAACTCAGTAACCGATTCCTGCCGATAAATTCGACTGATCAGAAATACGGCATGCACATGGCTTTTTTCTGTCAAACTGGTGGCCGTTAATACGCCAGCAACCTGCTGACCTTCCAATACAGGGAGGCTACGCACGTTGTGCTGCATCATCATTTCCATTGCTTCAAGAACTAACACATTCGACTGAATGGTTTGTGGATCCGGAGTCATAATTTGCCTGACAGGAACATTCAACCCTAGGCCTGCCGCAATGACACGCTTAGTCATATCTCGATCCGTTATAATACCAACCAGCTGCTCCCCTTCCATCACTAAGGCACTGGAACGGTGTTTATCGACCATCATTTGTGCCGCCTCTTGAACTAAAGTGCACGGTTGGACTTTGGCGACACTACGATTCATTACCTCTTTGACACTTTTTAAATAAAACACCTCCTCGCCAGACCATTTCTCATTCGAATGAGCCAATCGAACCGATTCTTTAGATGAAAAATGGTGGCTAACTGCCGGATTATCGCGCATTAACTGCAATAAAATCTGCTTGGGGATCCGATACAACAAAGTATTTTCTAAGGCAACTAATTGATAGTCACACTGGCCGGAACGATATAACTGGCTAAAACCAAATAGATCACCATCAGCTAACCGAGCACGTAAAGTCCCATCGGGATGATATTGCTCGACCGCTCCAGTTCGCACAAGATACAACCCCTGCCCAACAATTTGTTCTCCCGCAAGGCACTTTCCTTGCTTTAAATAGAGTATATCTACCGCAGCAGCCAATGCATTTTGTTCTTGTTCACCAAGCCGCTCAAAAGGATCAACCGAGGAGAGGTAGCTGACAATATTCGGTAACAATGAACTTTCCATAGAGAACCCCTATTGATTAACGAAAATCGCTCAATCTTAATATAAAAGATTGAGCGGAGGACGCATTTCCTTGGCCTTAGCCAAGAGGGAGATACGTTATTATTGAGCGTCTTTCTGAGCTTTGATCAACTTAGCTCTGGGGCTACGCATTAACTCGCGGAAAATCGTCCAGAAGACATAACCTAAAGAACCGGCAGCTAATAAATAATAGCCTGTCATGATCCAGGTGGGCACATTATGCGCGAGGAACACATACATAGATACCGAAGAAAGCGTGATCAATACCGCGACGGCTGGAGTCATTGACCAAGGGGTAATATCCACTTGCTCGGTATAGATATCTTCATGATCTTCTTGTGGATAGAAGTAGCCAACCGTCAACATAAAGGCAACGTTAGCGACAAATAATAACCCAACTAAGTGGAAGAAATGGATATCAACTTGGAACACAAAATTGAATAGGATATAGGCTGATACGCCAAATAATAACCCGAGTTTTGCTGCTATCGCGGGTACATGCTTAGTCAATAAGCCAACTAATACCACGCTTAAAATAGGCGAGTTAAACAAACCTTGTAGCTGCTGGATCAAATAGAACAAGCCGTCTGGCGCATTGGCCACCAAAGGGGCTACAATCATAGAAATTAATGCCAAACTTAGTCCTAGCCATTTCCCAAGTGACACCGTTTGGGCTTCCGTTGCATCAGGTTTAAGCGATTTTTGGAAAATATTGACGGTAAATAGGGTAACTGAAGAGTTTAATCCGCCACTAAAGGTAGAGAACACCGCTCCCACGACTACGGCAGCAAAGAAACCGACCAACATTTCCGGTAAAACCAATTGCACGAGGCTAGGATAAGCATGATCTGGATTATCCATCTGGCCACTGAACACATGATAAGCAATGATACCGGGTAAAATGATAATGCTTGGAATCATCAGTTTAAAGAAAGCGCACAGTAGAACCCCTTTTTGTCCTTCTGCCAAGTTCTTTGCTCCAAGCGCTTTTTGTACAATGGACTGATTGGTACACCAGAAGAACATATTGGAGACGATCAACCCTGTAAATAAGGTTGAAAATGGCACCATAGAGTCTTCAGCTCCAATCGAATTAAATTTTTCAGGATGGGATTGATACACTTCCACTAAACCGCCCAAGATATTACCGTCACCAACGTAAGCCAGTGCAAACAAGGTAACCATCAAGCCGCCGGTAATTAATCCTACGCCATTAATGGTATCGGCGACCGCAATCGCTTTAATACCACCAAAAACAGCATAAATTGCCCCAATCGTACCGACCCCCCAAACCATCAACCATAAAGCGGTATCTTTATCGACACTAAACACATTGGACACTTGGAACAAGCTCTCCAAAGCAATTGCGCCGGTATAAAGTACAATCGGTAAGAGTGAAATAACATACATGGCTAAGAATAGAATGGACGTAATGGTCAGCGTTTGTTTATCAAACCGCTTCTCTAAATACTCAGGAATGGTGGAAATCCCCAGTTTTAAGTAACGCGGTAGAAAGAAAATCGCAAAGAGAACGATGGTCATCGCGGCCATCACTTCCCATGCCATAACGATAAAGCCGGTTCGAAAGGATAAACCATTCAGTCCGACAAGATGTTCTGTCGAGAGGTTCATCAGCAACATGGATCCACCAATGTAAACCCCTGTTAACGATCGACCGCCAAGGAAATAACCTTCGGTTGAATCAGTGAGGTGTGCATTACGAGTTTTATAGTAAGCAAATCCCGCAACGAACAACGTAAAACCGATAAATGAAATAAAAGCGAGCATGGTTCCTCCAAAAGCTTTTATTACGCCCAGCACCCTTATACGTCCCCATGCTGGGCGATGAATTAGCCCACTCAATTACGGTGAGCTAATGACGATTTACAGTGTAATTTCGCGTCCTGAATGCAGTGATTCCAGCGCCTTATCCGCGAGCAATAATGCTTGCTCGCCGTCATAACCACTGCATTCTGGTTGAGCTCGTCCGGACAATACATCGACAAAATGCTGCCACTCTGCGCGATACGCTTTTTCATAACGTTGTAAGAAGAAATGTTCCGGTTTGGCTGCCACACACCCTTGCTCGCCCCAAACTTCCACTACATCTTCATGGATATTATTGGCGCGCAATAAGCCTTTTTCGCCATGCAATTCAATCCGTTGATCATAACCGTAACCAGAACGACGGCTATTGGTAATGGTCGCCATCGCCCCTGATGGGAATTTCATCACGATAAATGCGGTATCAATATCCCCCGCCTGACCAATTTCAGGATCGACAAGATTACTGCCTTGGGCATAAATAGAGACTGGATCTTCTCCCATGATAAAACGCGCCATGTCAAAATCATGAATCGTCATATCACGGAACATGCCACCAGAAACTTTGACATATTGAGCTGGTGGTGGTGATGGATCGCGTGAGGTAATCAGTAAGGATTCAGCTTTACCAATCAGACCAGCGCTCAATTGTTCACGGACTTTGCGAAACTGAGGATCGTAACGACGGTTAAATCCAACAAAGAGAGGAACTTGATGCTCTTTGACTGTCGCTAAACATTCACGAACTCGTTCGATATCGAGATGAACTGGCTTTTCACAGAAAATGGCTTTTCCTGCCCGTGCGGCAAGTTCTATTAGTTCAGCATGGGTATCCGTTGCCGAGGCAATCAGCACCCCATGCACATTCGGATCGGCTAACGCTTGTTCTGTGGTTTGAATTTTAGCGCCATATTGGTCAGCCAATTTTGTCGCCCCATCACCATAAGGATCAATGACGGAATAAAGGCTAGTTTCTTTGTGTTCAGCGATATTAACCGCATGAACTTGTCCAATTCGGCCAGCGCCAAACAAAGCAATGTTATACATAGGGTACTCTCCTTCTACAGGATGTTTTTATGATCTTTTCATTGAATTCCATCGTGTAATGAGTCGATGTCGTGTTACCGGCATCTCTCGATCAATTGGAAGCAATGAGCTCTTGTTAATGACAAATACACCATAACAACGAAAAAATAATTTCACAATCATATAAAATGAAATTTTTATTTTGCGTTTAAAAATTGAGAGTATTGCAGCATTTTTGTTCATGGCTCATTAAAATTTCTTATTCATCAGAGTGAATATGAGAGAAGGTAGGATATTCAAGCGCAACACAGGATAGGGTCGGTATAGAAAAATTCACGTCAACGCCGGGGACTCTACCGCTAAAAAGTGAAATGAAAGTTTTATTTATCACCATAATGGCGATGCTGTTTGTTATTGGAGTAACAAGAGCAAAAGCCACAAAATAACGTTATTTGATGCTATTTGTGGCTTTGAGCGGGGTAAATATCCCTTTCTAGTTGAAGCTGCAGCGATGTTAGCTACGTTCGTTCACCCCAACTGCTAAAACTGCCGAATTAGAAATCGGCCATTAGGCGCTTATATTCTGCATCATCTTGATACATTTTATGGAAAATTGTGTATTTGACTTCATAAAAGCGTTTAATTTTTTCGGTTTGTGGGGTTACACTTTTGCTGATACGGCTCATCGCATTCATGGCATCAGGAATATCACTATAAAACCCAGCGGCTACTGCGCCTAACATGGCGGAGCCAAGAATCACCGCTTCGCTCTCTTCCGGTAACAAGAAGATACATCCGGTGGCATTCGCATGTTCTTGCAGAAATACACTATTTTTAGTCCCGCCACCACAGGCCATAATGGTGTTGATTTCATAACCTGAACGATTCATCACTTCAATGATATGCCGGGTTCCTAGCGCAATGCCTTGAATGGTCGCTAAATATAGCAATGCCATATCATCGATTGTTTGGGACATTTTTAATCCAGTCATCGTCCCGGTAAGATGTGCATTAGCTCGCGGTGAACGGTTACCATGGAAATACGGTAACACGTGAATATCTTTGGTTAGAAAAGCGATGTTATCCTTACTTCCCGCTAAGGCAAGCAAACGTTCATTGAGGATCTGATAGACGGTTTTTCCTACCTTATCAGCTTGAGCTTTTACGCTAGGATACAAGGGATGAGAAGTAATCATATGATCAATCAATGCACCAGTAGCAGACTGCCCGCCTTCATTTAACCAATACCCTGGGATCATCGCGCTGTAGTAAGCTCCCCAGACGCCATCAATAAAACGCGCGGTTTTTGAAACGGCCATGTGACAAGAAGAGGTGCCACCAATCAAAGCTAATCGCTGATTAAAGTCTGCTTTATCTCCTGTCATTCCAGCCGCACCTAATACACCAATTCCCCCTGCATGGGCATCAATGATGGAAGTCGCCACCGCGGTTCCCGGAATTAAACCGAGATCGGAAGCCGCATGAGCGGTTAAGCCATCTCCTACTGGCTGCCCCATCGGTAGAATACGCTCTCCGATCACTTTCGCATTACTGGCTAGTAAGTCTTCAAGGCCTATCTGATTAAAAAAGCTTTTGTCCCATTTCCCTTCATGGCCCAAGTAAGTCCATTTACAAACGGTTGAACAGAGTGAACGACTTGCATCAAAGGTGGCTTTCCAAGTCAAAAAATCAGGAAGATCAAAAAAATACCCCGCTTTTGCCCAAGTATTCGGCATATGCTGCTTTAACCAAAGTAACTTGGGAGTTTGCATCTCAGGTGAAATTCGATTTCCGACGTACGCCAGTACAGGGTGCTGCGTTCTATTGATGCGATCAGCCTGTACAATAGCTCGATGATCCATCCACATGATAATATTCTGCTCACTACGCCCAGTAGGGCTGACCGTTAAGGGTTGACCATTTGGGTCTAAAACCACCAAAGAGCAAGTGGCATCAAATCCTATTCCTTTCACTTGGATCGGGTCGATATTGGCCTGAGCAACGGCATCTTTGACGGCAAGACAGACGGATTGCCAGATATTTTCGGAAGATTGTTCAACAAAATCCGCTTGTGGTTTGAACATCAGCGTGTCGCGCTTTGCTTCGCCAACTTTACAGCCATGAGCATCAAACACCCCAGCTCGCGCGCTACCACTGCCTACATCAACGCCGATAAAATAAATACTCATAGATTTCACCGTTAAGCCTTATTCTTTTGTAAGAAAATAAATAAAATCAGAATGCCGCCCCAAAGGGCCATCGTGAGATAACTGCTTACCCCTAACAAATTCAGGCCACTTTCCAAGGTTTGTAGAACAATCAAGGCCAGCCCAATGCCAATAATTCGTCCAAAACCACCATCGGGATTAATCCCACCTAGCACGGAAGCGAGGATGGCAATCAACAGGTATGATTCACCATACCCTGCTTTGGCTGAGTTAAATTTCGCCATCATGACCAATGCGGCAACCCAACATAGAATTGAGGAAAGCACATACACCGCTAAGATGGCCTTTTTTGTATTAATCCCAGAAAAACGGGTGGCTTTTTCATTTGAGCCAATCAAATAGATGGTTCGGCCTAAACGGGTATGTTCGAGCAGCGCCCAAAGCCCAATCGCGAACACGACAAACAAGATAAGCGGCATCGGGATCCCCCAAAGCGTCCCATTTCCTAGCACCAATAAGGCATGAGGAAACCCTGAAATGACGCTTCCTCCTGAAATGAGCACATTCAACCCATTGATTAATGTCATCATTCCTAATGTTGCAAGAATAGGAGACACACCAACATAAGCAATTAACACTCCATTAAACAGCCCAACCACAACTGCGGTTAGCATGCCACCGGCTAAAGCGGCAACAAGCATGATTGCACTGTCTGGCGCTTGGGTGATAATACTGGCCATAACTAAACCACAGGCATTGGTTGTGGCAATAATCGATAAGTTAATGCCTCCAGTTAGCATACAGATCGCCATCGCCAGTGCGAGTAAACCAAGCAATGGCATTTGGGAGGACATCGACTGTAGGTTACCTAACGAAAAAAAAGCTTTGCCGGCAGATAAACCCATCGCCAATAAGATACCGGCTAAGATCACGAGCAAATAACGAATATTCTTATCGGTCGGTAGTGATAGTTTATTGAGAAACGCTTCCATTATGCCCCCTGCACTGCTTGTTTTTTTTCATTGATCGCTGTCATACTAATACTGCACACAATAATGAAGCCGGTAACAACCGTATGCCAATAGGAAGGAACGCCTAATATGGTTAGTCCATTTTTTACAATCGCTAGCAAAACAACGCCAAGAATAACGCCCAATAAAGTTCCCTTTCCGCCAGTCATACTAGTGCCTCCCAGCACGACCGCCGCTAGCACTGTCAGTTCAAAACCCATCAATGAATTTGGCGCGACCGACTGAGTGATTTGGGTCTGTACCACCGAAGCGATGCCCGCGAGAGCCCCCATATACCCATAAACGAATAAATGAATGCCAAAAAGATTAATCCCAATTCGACTGGCGGCATCGGCATTTCCCCCTACAGCATAAATTTGTCGTCCTAAGCGAGTTTTATTCATCAAAAAAGAGGTAACGAAAACCATCACGATTAAAGTCAGAATAGGAAGTGACAAGCCATAGTCATAACCATCATGACCGGTAAAAGTAAACAGCTCGATACCATCCATAAACCAGTCAGGAAAACCATATAACCACTCGCCGTTACTGGCATAGATCAGTAATCCAAAGAAGAGGTTTAAAGTAGAAATGGTAATAATAATGGCAGGCACTTTTAGCTTATACACCAGGATCGCATTAATCATCCCCAGTAAAATGCCCACAACGGTAGCAATGGCAAAAGCCACCATAAAATTACCGCCAAGATTTAACACGTAACTCGCCATGACATATTGTGCGATGGCCGCGGTGGCAGGAAAAGAGATATCAATTCCTCCAGCGATCAAAACAACAAAGAGCCCACACGCCATGATGCCCAGAATTGCTGAGCTGATAGACATATCAAACAAGTTACCTAAAGTGAAAAAGTCTTCAGAGGTCATCGTCAATGCCATCATCATCAGCACAATCATCATCGACAGATAAAATTCGTGATGTTTCATTAATGCGGTAACAGACCGACGAACGAAATTAAGCATTGACCGCCTCCATAATCTCTTGCTCGGAACTGTAAACGGGATAGAAGTCATGGGTAAAACGTCCTTCTTTCATTACTATGACGCGATGACTGTTGTAAAACACTTCTGGTATTTCATCACTAACCATGATGATCGCGATGCCTTTTGTGGCAAGATCTTTCGCTATGGTGTAGATCGCTTCTTTATTAGCAACATCAACCCCAACGGTCGGAGAATCAAGAATCAGGACTTCTGGCTCGACAGCTATCCATTTTGCAATAGAAATACGCTGTGCATTGCCACCAGAGAGGCTAGTGACCGGTAGTTGAGGGTCGGCAACTTTAATCGAGAGCGATGAGATCAAAAGATCCACTAACTTATTCGCCTTGATATGGTCGAGAAATCCAGAAGGTTTTTGCAGCCGGTCTAACACTGCAGCCGTAATGTTATCGCGAATCGTTTGCTCCATAACCAGACCGGTCGACATACGATCTTCTGAAACATAACCAATACCATGAGCAATCGCATCGCGATTTGATTCAAATTGCACCGGCTGTCCATTCACCAATATTTGTCCCTGATCTGGTTTGGTCATACCAAATAAAGCCATACATAATTCAGTTCGGCCAGCGCCTAATAGACCCGTAATTGAGATGATTTCACCCGCTCGCACAGAAAAAGAAATATCACTAAACTGCCCTTGTTTCGTTAAACCTTTTGCTTCTAGCTTGATATCACCCTGCTCATGATAAGGAGCAAGTGGCGTAAATTTAAAACGCTGCCCCGTCATTAAAAAGGCCAATTTATCACTATCCACTTCATTAGCTTGATAAGTACCAATGGTTTTCCCATCGCGGATGACTGTGATGCGATCAGAGATTTCCATCACCTCATCGAGCTTATGACTCACAAAAACGACCGTAACACCTTTGGATTTGAGATCGGCGACGACATTAATCAAATGATTAACTTCCGTTCGGGTTAACGATGCGGTCGGTTCATCCATAATCATTAATTTGGCATCCGATGCCATAGCACGACAAATCGCCACAAGCTGACATTCAGCAATAGAGAGCTGTTCAACCCGTTTTTGTAACGGCAACGTCACGCCGACTTTTTCCATCGCTTTGAGGGCAATGTCTTGAATTCGTTTTTTTTGCACCAATCCTTTCGCCCACTCAATGTGATCTTGAATGGCAATATTCTCTGCAACGGTTAAGTTAGGAAATAGTGATAAATCCTGATAAATCACTTGAATGCCGTATTCAATGGACTGCTGTGGAGTAAGTCTTGCATAGCTTTTGCCAGCAAGAATGATTTCTGCTCCTTTCTCTGGCGCATGAACACCGGAGATCACTTTAAATAATGTACTTTTACCGCAGCCATTTTTACCCGCTAAACAATGCACTTCACCTCGGTTAAAGGTGAGATTAATACCATCTAAAGCTTTTACTGAACCGAAATGCTTTGAAATATGCTTAAGAGTAATAAAAGGAGTACCTGACATAAGAATCTCCAATAGTCATGAGGCGGCGTTGCGCCGCCCCAAATAAGAGTAGAGGAAGAACGTAGCGTGGTTAAAAACCTAACTGGCGAGCATTGGTTTTATCCACTTCTAAAATTTTATTGAATTTAATAACACGATTTTCAATATCAATGTCAGCCTCTCCAAGCCCTTCGACTGTCACGCCTTTTGATACATCATGACCTTCTAGCATCTGCTTTGCTACAGCAACCATGGCATAACCGGCATCGGCAGGGTTCCATAAGAAACCTTTATCTATTTCTCCGCGGGCCAAATATGGCGCAGCTTGACTAGGCATCATAATACCCACAACACTGATCTTATCTTTTGCACGTTTCTTTTTGATCGCTTCACCAGCGCCAATCGCGCCCAAGGAGCCATAAGAAACAATGCCTGACATATCTGAGTGAGCTTTCATTAGATCGTTGGTGGCTGCATAGGACTGGTCAATACTTTCAGCGACAGGCATCCGGCTGGTCACCTCATACATATCGGGATAATTTTTTTTCTGGTAATCGATGGCTAAATTTGCCCAGTTATTATGCAGAGGAACCGTTAATGACCCAACATAAACAGCATATCCTCCCTTCTCTCCCATATTTTTAGCTAACTCATCCATCGTTGCCTGCGCATAAGCTTGGTTATCAATAGTTTCAATATCCCAATCTGCGTTATGCTCATCTGGAGATTCATGAGTTAGGACAATAATGCCTTTCTCACGAGCTTTCTTAAATACAGGTTCCAATACCGTGACATCATTAGGAACTACCGTGATGGCATCAACGCCTTTAGCAATTAAATCTTCAATAATTTTAACTTGTTGTGCGGGATCAGGCGTTGAAGGGCCAAGTTGGCGAGCATTCACGCCAAAGTCACTTGCGGCTCGCTCAATCCCTTTGTTCATTTGGTTAAACCAAGGAATGCCGGAAACTTTTACGACATTGACTATTTCATAATCCTTGGCTTGTGCGCCGACAGCCGCAATAGCAAGCGTTAATGCGGCGACGTTTAATAAGATCTTTTTCATCTTCATCAATCCTTTCTTGGTGGTATGCAGGGTTAGGTGAATCGACACGAGAATGTTAAATCTGATATCAAGATATTATTGCCACCAAGGATAATAAACGTGATCTACACACGATATTGTTAATAGGTGGTTAGTAAAATGATAATTTAAGGTTTTATATATAGAGGGGTGTAAACTTACATAAAAAAATGAAGGGAAAGAGATCAAATTAATAACAAATAAAAAACAATAAAAAACAAAAAAGCCAATCAAATGGTAAAGCAATCGTTTTCCATCAATGATCATTCAATATAGAATGTGAATTTTGATCAATATATGAACAAAATCACTTTTATTTCTCAAAAATAATCATTTCTCACTCAATCGGGGGCATAAGAAAGAGTTTCCTCGATATAAAACCCTCCAACTCATTTAGCTTTTTTGTTATTAAGTAACCAATTTTTGTTTTAGAGTTTCAACGCTACCCGATTATGATAAAAAAGCCATCACATAACGCGATGGCTTATAAACATTATATGGTTGAACGAAAAATTAGCCCGTTAAACCTTGTTTAGCCAGATATTCATCATAGGTGCCGTGGAAATCGTTGACGCCTTGTTTGGTGATCTCAATAATGCGTGTGGCGATGGAAGAAACAAATTGGCGATCGTGAGATACGAACAGCAAAGTGCCTTTATAGTTCTCTAACGCTAAGTTCAACGCTTCGATTGATTCCATATCCATGTGGTTGGTTGGCTCGTCCATCAGTAAAATATTGGGTTTTTGCATAATGAGCTTACCAAACAGCATGCGGCCCTGTTCACCACCGGAAATGACTTTTACCGATTTTTTAATGTCATTTTGTGAAAAGAGCATACGCCCCAAAATGCCGCGTACGGTTTGTTCATCTTCCCCTTCGTTTTTCCATTGGCTCATCCAGTCAAGCAAGGTCATCTCTTGGCTAAAATCATGCGCATGATCCTGTGCATAAAAACCGATGTTATGATTTTCAGACCACTTGATCATGCCAGCCATTGGCTCCATTACCCCAGCAAGGGTATTGAGCATGGTTGACTTACCGATCCCGTTTTCACCAATGATAGCAATCCGCTCACCCACTTCTACCATTAAGTTTACGTTATTAAACAAGATGTTGTCGCCATACCCTTGTTTAAGACCTTCAACTTCTAATGCGTTACGGAATAACTCTTTCTTCTGATCAAAACGGATAAATGGAGATTGACGGCTCGAAGGTTTTACTTCTTCAAGCTGAATTTTATCCAGCTGTTTCTGACGAGATGTTGCCTGTTTTGCTTTTGAGGCATTGGCAGAAAATCGGCTTACAAATGTTTGTAATTCAGCCATTTGTGCTTTTTTCTTCGCGTTATCAGCATGTAAACGCTCACGCGCTTGTTCTGCGGCAATCATATATTCATCATAGTTACCGTGGAACAAGCGTAATTCACCATAATCAAGATCCGCCATATGAGTACAGACGGTGTTCAAGAAATGACGGTCGTGCGAGATGATGATCATGGTACAGTTACGCGCCAGCAAGGTTTGTTCTAACCAAGCAATGGTATGCATGTCCAAGTTGTTGGTCGGTTCATCAAGCAGCATAATTTCAGGCTCAGCAAACAGCACTTGCGCCAGTAGGACTCGAAGCTTCAAACCCGGAGCAATTTCACTCATCAAACCAAAATGTTGCGCTTCGGGTATCCCCAAACCTAGCAGAAGTTCTCCTGCACGAGCTTCAGCAGAATAGCCGTCCATCTCCGCAAATTCGGTTTCAAGATCGCCCACTCGCATACCATCTTCATCGGTCATCTCCGGTAGGGCGTATATGCGATCGCGCTCTTCTTTTACTTTCCACAACTCTTTATGGCCCATGATGACGGTATCCACCACGGTAAATTCCTCGAACGCAAATTGATCCTGCCCTAATTTAGCCATACGTTCATTCGGGTCAGTCGAGACAGACCCCGCAGAAGGCTCCAGCTCACCGCTGAGGATTTTCATAAAGGTGGATTTACCACAACCGTTAGCACCAATCAGGCCATAACGGTTACCATTACCAAATTTAATCGAGATATTTTCAAATAATGGCTTATCGCCAAATTGCATGGTGATGTTTGCAGTCGTTAACACAGAGAATTCCAAGTTGTTGGATGGTAAAAGCAAAAGGTTGGCAAAAACCAACCTTTCAAAAAGTGGGGGCGATACTAACAGTTTTTGTGACAAATATCACCTGAGTTTGTCGATGGACTTTCCTTTTCAGTAACCAATGTGCCGTTATAAGCCTTTTTGGTACTGCTTGTTTGTGGTGCCTTGAATTTGCGTCAATAGCATTTCTTTAGCGGTAAGATCACCTTGTAAGGCGCGTTTAAATTGTTCGATAAGTGATTTCTTGTCCATCTGAATTTGAGTTTGGGTAGGAATGTGACGCAAGTCGATCATGAAATCGGTGTACAACGATGGTAAATCCTCTAAAACTGCGAGATTAAGGCAATTGACATCACTGTACAAACGGTTATGGCTCCCCTTCTGTTTATGAATGACATAAGGCCTCTCTTTTAACGAGATAATCGAAGCGGTTTTTTCACAACGCATCATGCAACCTTTGTTCATGCGCGGTTTCTTACACCCAACCGTTGACATAAAAAAGCATTGGCGACTGGTCATTAAATGTATCGGATGATAGAGGGTATAAAAGAGCCTAACGCCTTGTGGCCGAACAATCTTTCTCATTTGTAGAGCATTAATTTCATCGGAAATGAAAGCTCCAACGCCTTTTAATTCCTGCTGTATACATTGCAGAGCGAAGGAGTTGGTGATGTTAAGTTGTGGCCCCGCAACCCAGTTGATTCCTAAAGTTTGCGCAATATGAGCAACGCCCAGATTATCGGTTACCAGCAAATCGGGGTTGATCCTTCGGAGTAATTCGATGGCGGCTTGATAATGCTCACCAATCAGCACCGCAGGAAAAAATGGAATCAATGTGGGGTGATGGTTAAACAACGCGATCATCGCTTCAAGTTGATAGTTCAGTGCATCTGGAAGCTGATAGAAAAAAGAGACATCGCTGCATGAGTTCATAAGCTCCAAATCGCTAGAATCAGAAATCAACACCGATAATTGAGGTGGCGTGGTGATATCACTATTCGCCTGTTTTGGTATCGAAATATCACCTCTTCTGCTGTTACCTTTTAAACTACGGCGAGCTTTAGGTTCAATCGGCATCGTTCGAGTAAGCGTTTCAACCTTATCGATAATTTCAGTGGTCTTGTCATACAGGCGCTGCTTAACCTGTTTAACTTCATCAAGGTTACGACATTGATAAATGGTGGAGAAGTGCGTGGCGGCATGGTTTCTTGGGTTATCTATATACATGTCACGATGTATATCACCTTGTAAATAGCCATTGGTGAAATCACGGTTAAAGACATGGTATAGCTCTGTCATATCTTGCCGAATCGTCCCTGTTTCACAAAATTGGTCAATCTGCTTACGCCAGTTATCCACTACTGTATAAACATAATGTGGCTTTTTGATCCGCCCTTCGACTTTTAAAGAATACACTCCAGCTTTGGCTAAAGCGGCAATATCGGTGTATGCCGAGTTATCTTTTAAGTTAAGCGGATAGTTTTTTCCAACGGATGTCGTTTGATATTGATCTCGGCAGGGTTGGCTGCATCGACCTCGGTTGCCAGAAGCGCCACTGCGTTCAGAGCTGAAATAGCACAAACCAGAAAAACCAATGCAGTACGAGCCATGTACAAAGACTTCCGTCATTACATTATGCTGACGGCCCAATTGAGCCAGATGGGTAATTTCATCGATGTTCAGCTCACGTGAGAGGTTTACACGGCTGCTACCCAGTTGACTCAAAAGTAACATTTGACCTTCGTTATGCGTATTCATTTGAGTTGAGGCATGCATATCCAACTCAGGGAAATAATGCTTAATTATGTATGCTAACCCCAGATCCTGTACGATCACCCCATCCACATCTGACCCAGCTAACTGTTGAAGTAAGCGGATAACAGAAGGAATTTCATTTTCCAACAGCACAATATTTATGGTGATAAAAATTTTACACTGGTGTTGATGTGCCAGCGTTAAAACGCTATCCAAGATATCTAATGTGATATTGGTCGCTCGGTTGCGGGCGTTAAACCTTTCCAAACCACAATAAATAGCATCAGCTCCGGCTACTATTGCGGCTTTAATTGAATCCAAATCCCCGCCAGGGGCTAATAACTCAAACTGTTCTTTTGGGAAAAACAAACGACTGACTCTTTTTCATTTCATTGGGTCAGGCATTATAGCGATCTCGGTCACAAAACCCTTGATGTGGCTCAGGTGAGAGCGACATCTAAGATTTATTTTAAGAAAGTGATGAACAAATCTTATTTGATGCCACTCAACACTTTCTAGAGTCTGTTGACAGGTTAAAGTAATTGATATTTAGCCCAAACCGCTGAGCGCCAACGTATACCCATGATAATTCCGCGAACCCATTCATCCAACGCTATCGCCATCCAAGCACCGAATACGCCATAACCCCAGTGAATACCGAGTAGATACGAAAACACCACGCCTAAGCCCCACATACTCAAAATGCCTATTTGCACCGGGAATTGGATGTCCCCAGCTCCTTTCAATGCAGAGATAAAAATCAAGTTAAACACTCGCCCAGCTTCAAGCAGGATAGATCCCATCACTAAAGCCCCCGTAAGTCGCAAAACTTCTGGATTCTGCGTAAATAACGTTAAGATGGAATCGCGGAAAAAATAAATCAGACTGGCAGCGGTAACGGAGGTGGTAAACCCCACGAGAAAGTAGAGTTGTACCCGTTTGAGGATACTGTCTACCCAACCTTTACCGATGTAGTAACCAGTTTGAATTTGCGTTGCTTGGCCAATGGCTAAGGCAAACGCAAAAGAGAAACGCGCGATGTTTTGCGCGTAGGTAAACGCCGCAAGAGACGAAGTACCCATTTGCACCACAAAATAGACGATGGTAATCTGCGCCATATTGTACGAAAGCACTTCCCCTGCGTTCATGCCGCCGATTTTGAGGATTCGCTTATAGACCGCGTTGGGCACTTGTGCAAGGGAACGCATCGGCAAGTCGATGGCGCTACGCCACAGCAGCACGCCTAAAATCGTCGTGCCGATCACTTGGCTCACCACCGTCGCAATCGCTACCCCTTGTACACCATATACGGGCAAACCAAACGGCTGATAGAGTGCAATGTAGTTCCCCATAACGTTCAGCACGCCACTGATAAGGTTAACCGTCATGGGTGAGCGCGAATAACCGTGGCTGCGCAAAATGGTGGTAAACACAATACCAATAGTGACGTTAAAGGTCAGCGCCCCGCTGATAAGCAGGTATTCTTGCGCATACTGTTCGACTTGTGCTTCAAGTCCGTAGTAAGGAAGCAGATGCATCGCACCGAGTACCGCCAACACACTGAGGATCACCCCAATCATGCTGGAAAGCGCGATGCTCGCCACCCCAACGTGGGAGGAATCTTGATCGCGCCCTGCACCGTTGTATTGTGCAATAAGAATCCCGGTGCCGCTACTGACAACAGTAGAGATGATGATGAGGAAAAACGTCAGTTGGGTGATCACCCCCACCGCAGAAACCGCTTTGTCCGAATAACCAGAGAGCATGAATACATCACTGGTGCCGAGTGCTGTCCGTAGCAAAATTTCCACTAATATCGGCCACGCGAGCGTCACGATAGACATACGCTGGTTGATATTTTGGGTTTTAGCCATCTTGTTGACCTTAAATATGAATAACGATTGTCGAAAAAACGGAAAACTGCTCAATAAAAAGGTTGCAGAGCAGTCTGAATGAAAAATAATATGTATCTTATTGTGCACATGATGCCCAAAAAGATACATAACATTCATGGTTAAATTGGGTGCAAACTGGCTGTGCTTATTGCTCTTGTCGCTCAAAGCGTAAGGTTTGCAACACTGCGCCTTTTTTCACAAATTGGGTATCGATTCGATAAATCCCCGCTTGCAAATGGATAGCGATGCCCTCAATTTCAACGTTTTTTCCCTCGGTGCCATTGGTAGGCAGCGACATGGCAAATTCGCCATTGATGCTCAGACTGCAAGATGATTGCGCCAATGGTTCGCGATCATAGGCCATTTCGGCAAAACAGCGATAACGCCCTGCTTGCGCAACTTCAACCCAGAGTTCGCAATTATTTTCGCTGTTCACCACCATGCGCTGCGTTACCGGCAACAGCGGCACGGCATCGGGCAATCTGCCCGCTAGCGGCGCAAAAGACTTCACCGCTTGATACGCCTGCAGCGGTCTTTGCATCACAGGCGCTTGCAAAATAAAGCGGCAGATGTTCATCGCGCTGCGTTGCAACTCGCCTAACGTCAACTCACCTTGCGCTAACGCCTGTAATGTGTCGTCGTCCATCGGGTTGCGCTCGGCGGCGTCGTTTTCCACCACCATGTAGAGATCATTTTGCGCTCTTAGCATATAGCCAGTGAAACACTTACTCTCGTCGCCCCCGTCAACCGGGTGATTCATTTTTGCCCACCAGTCGGTCATCACAATGCCGGTGTAGCCCCATTCACCACGCAAAATGGTGGTGTTGAGATCATAATTGGACGCTGCCCAATGGCCATTGACCGGATTGTAGGAAGTCATGATGGTGGACGCCTGACCATACTTCACCGCCATTTCAAACGGCTTGATGTGGATTTCACGCAGCGCGCGCTGCGACATCACACTGTCCACATCCACGCGTGCGGTTTCTTGATCGTTGGCCGCAAAGTGTTTGATGGTGCCAGAAACGCCCGCTTGTTTTAAACCTGTGGTTTGCGCCGCTGCGATCCAACCGGTTAATAACGGATCTTCGGAGAAATATTCGAAATTACGGCCATTGAGTGGATGACGATGAATATTGATGCCGGGGCCAAGTAACGTATCGATTTGGTACGCTTGCAATTCTTGGCCAACCAGATAATACAACTGCTGATTGAGCGCCGAGTTCCACGTGCAGGCAAGCAGCGTTCCAATCGGCACTTGGGTCGCTTGATGGCCACTGTCCATACGAATCCCAGACGGACCATCGGCCGCAGCGGCCACCGGAATGCCCAGCTCAAACAGCGAGTCACACACCCCGCCAAACGCCGCCGCCGTACCCGGTGTCACTTTCGGGCTGCACATGCCTTCTCCACGGACAAGAGTCGCCAATTGCGCCGGCGTCAGTTGGGCAATGAAAGCGTCTAAATCGGCTTGGCCTTGGGCAACATCGGCCAACTTAATCCCTTGTTCGCTCGTAAAAGCATAGGTTGGCGGCAAGTTGGCTTCAATTCGCAGCGCCAGATCCACCGAGCGCTGTGGCACAGGCTGATAACTGGCTTTATAGATGCCATTGGCTTGGCGCTCGGCAGGCACTAGGCGTTCAAACTCACGCGTTGGGGCGCAGGCTTCTGCAAGGGTTTCTAGTACCCGCAGTTGGTCGAGTTGCCAAACGGCATCAAGCAGCTCGGCTTGGCGTACGCTCCCCCCAAGGTAGAAACGGTATTCACCCGCTTCCAACACATAACTGTTTTTGTGCCCTGTCACACCGCTGTCGTCATAGGAAGACAAAGCCCATAACGGCACGCTAATTTGCACTCTTTCACGGCCATTCGGTGCAATTTCACCACTTTTATCAAAACCACACAGCACACGTGCGGGTTTGCCGAGTTTTCCTTGTGGCGCTTCAACATAGAGCTGCACCACTTCTTTGCTGCTAAATTGTTGGCCGACATTACGAATCTCAATATCAAACGTCAGCACGTTGGCGTTGGCGAGATCGCCGCCAGCATCGGCCACGTCACTAGAGCACTGCAGCAAACGGCGTTCAAATTGGGTATAAGATAACCCAGCACCAAACTCAAACTGCACCGCCTCTGGGGCAAAGGTTTCAAAGTAGCGATAGCCGACGTAAATATCTTCCGCGTAGAGATTAAAATCTTTGCGGCCAAAATGGGCAGATGAAGGGTAATCTTGCAAACGATAGGCGATGGTGTCGGTCAAACGACCACTAGGTGAGACAGCGCCAGAAAGCACATCGGCCAGCGCGTGGCCCCCTTCCATCCCCGCCGCCCAGCTGTAGAGCACCGCTTTGATCGCTTGATGGTTTTCAAGGCCAGTTAACCACGACATATCGATAATGTTGGTGACGTTCATCACCACGATCACACAGGAAAAATGGCGACACACTTTGGTTAGCATGCCGGTTTCCAGTTCGGTTAAGCGGTAGCTGCCTGCTTCATCGGCGTAATCTTTATCTTCACCGGCAGTGCGACCAATAAACACGATCGCTTTGTCTGACTGCGCTGCGGCCTGCGCCACCACCTCATCAGTCAATGGCATTTCATGTTGAAACCACGGCTCCGCCGCCCAACCGCCGCCGCCATCGTCAAATGGATGCTGTGCCAACCAAGCTTGATAGGTAGCGATCAGTTCCTGATTCAGCGTGAACGAAGCGTTGACTTGTAACCCTTGCAGCGCGTTAACGGCATACGGTACATTGACCGCCCCGCCAGACCCTGTACCACTGCGATAGGTATCCATTTGACAGCGGCCAAACAGAGAAACCACCTCTGATGGCTGAATAGGAAGGGCTTGGTCTTCATTTTTCAGCAAGACGATGCCTTCTGCTGCCGCTTGTCGGCTCACCGACACCAGTGCTTGCTGCGCTTTTTCTATCGCTGGATTTCTCATCGCTCTATCGCCCTCTTTTTGCCTTATTTTTGCCTTTGGCATTCTCATTGGTTGAGTTTGAGTGTAAGCTTTCCAAGCACGCAATTATACCAATATACCGACTAATAAAAGGAAAATAGCGACATGAGTATCACTTATCAGTTGCATCATCATCTTCGCTATCCCCACTTCAAATTTGCTTACGTTGATGGCCACCATCACAGCGATTTCGGCCTGCATAAACACGATTTCTCTGAGCTGTTTTTGGTGGTCAGTGGCAAAGGCAATCACCTTGTTGCTTCACATGTTTATCCACTCAGCGCTGGCGATGTG
This sequence comes from Vibrio sp. V30_P3S12P165, assembly GCF_009904905.1. NCBI lineage: Bacteria > Pseudomonadati > Pseudomonadota > Gammaproteobacteria > Vibrionales > Vibrionaceae > Vibrio > Vibrio sp. V30_P3S12P165. Next base: position 23,571 of record NZ_WXWH01000038.1, read on the forward strand.
TTTGTGATTAATGGCGATACTGAGCACGCCTTCCAGAATGTGGATCAGTTAATCATCATCAATTTGATGTTTGAAGCAGGCACCCCGTTTTTCGAAACACCGTCACTGAGAATGCTCTCAGGCTATCAGGCGATGTTTAAAGTCGAACCGATTGCCCGCCAAACGCGCGACTATCAGGCCAAACTGACTTTAAATGCGCTGCAATTGTCAATCATTTCGCAATTAATCGAATCGATTCGCCGTGAGTATCAGAACGGAGAAAGCGGCTTTGAAACCATGCTCACCAGCTTGATGCAACAATTGGTGATTACTCTGGCGCGCATGTATCAGCAACAAACGCACGATCTGCCAAAAACCACACTGGCGCTAAGCCGCGCGCTGATTTTTATTGAGCAGCACTTTACCGATAGTGGCCTTCACAGTGGGGATATTGCTCAAGCGGCGTTTGTCAGTCAGCGTCAATTAGAGCGATTATTTAAGCAATTTCTCAACACCTCACCCAATCTGTACTTGCGTGAAATGCAGCTCAACTATGGGCGTACTCTCTTAAGTAATGACAGGGGTGTTTCGATTCAGCACGTGGCGGAACAGTGTGGCTTCAGTGACAGCAACTATTTTTCCAAATGCTTTAAACAGAAATTTGGCCAAAGCCCACGTCAATACATGGCACAACAAAAATAAAAAAGCCGCTGCTGTCAGCGGCATAATGAATGGCAGTGGTATGCATTCATGCAACAAAAACAAGCTCCCCCTGTAGCCCGACTTGCCAGTTGCGAAATCGGGAGTAGCGGTTCCCTAAAGTGCCACTCCCTACGAGGTAATCTCTCCCATTACCATACAGGTGGCTTACCACCACATGTCTGCTTGAATACCCACAATAAGATCGGAATTATCCCGTTTAGAACCATCTAAATAAGTCGCTAAGAAGCGAATTTCTGGAGCAGGGCCAAAACCAGTAGGGACGATCACCGTCGGAGCAACCGTCAGCTTATAGTTAGTAGCATTATCACCAACCCCATATTGATCTTCCCATTTGTTATATTGAAAACCAGCTTCTGTGGCAACAAAGAAGTTTTGCGAAATAGGGAAAGAAGGACGAACCATAGCTGATGCCCAACTATCTTTTCCTCCGTTATCTAAATCATTATATTGACCTTGAATCGAGTGGAAGATACTGATTCCATTTTCAAAGAAGTATCCTCCCCAAACTAATGCTCGTGCAGAAACATCTCCACTTTCTACTTTTTTCATTTTTGATGGGCCTTCTAAAGCACCATTTCCTGGTTTCCATGCGTTATACGTGGTTAATGTGCCACCAAGTAGTTGGCCAGAGCCAAGCCCCTTACCAGCTTGCACAATATATTTAGTAAATCCTTTTTCAGAAAGGCCAAATACCTTATCTGAGTGAACAATAGCAGTCATTTCCATGCCATTGCTCGCGTACTCTGTACCATCAACAAAGTTATCTGGTAGGTATTTCCCCATTGCATGTAATTCCACCCCACCTAGATCCACTCCAACATGTACCGCATGCATCGGATTATTTGCATTAGTTGCCCAAAATTCACCTTCTGCATCATCACTAGCCACATAGGCAAAGTCCCACTTATAACCACCTAGCTCAATCCCTTCAATTCCCACACCAGTACCAGACATATCGGTATAGAAAAAGTCAGTCATAAAAATATAGTTGTCTTTGCCATAAAAACGAGTCCCCCCCCAAAGAGTACCCGTCTCCGTAACACCATCAAATTCAACAAAAGTTTCGACCATACCAATACTACTATTAGCAGCATCTGCATTTAGCCCTAATTGGTTTTCACCTTGAGATTGAGCATTATCAGCTCCAGCACGAGTTTTAATGCGAATTTTTTGCCCATCATCATTTTCAAAATTTTTCTGTAACGCCAGTTCAAAATGATTATCAGATTCAATCCCTAAACGACCTAATCGTTCTTTAGAGGCTGGAAATTTGGTTCGTTTATAATCATCATTTTTACTGAAAAGCGCACCGGCACGGAAATAACCGTGAAATTCAAAACCATCTGATTTTTCAGCATAGGCAGTAGGTATAGTGCTCAGTCCTGCAGTTGCAACCAAACAAGCGAGGGTTAGCTTAGAAAGTTTCATATTAACTCCATGTTCTATCATTAACGCCATAAAGAAAGCGCTTTCTTTGGTATTTATAGGAACTCTGAACATTAGTAAAAGACACAGATGGATAATCCACATCTACTTAATCAATAAGACTAATAAAATAAAGCCTTAAGGACCATGTTCAGCGCAAAGAAAGTATAAAATGATCTTCAGATACAAAACTGTGATCACTCTCATTTAAGAAAGCGCTTTCTTAAATATTTATCACACTTTTATATTTTATCGATACCCAAACAACTTGGAGTTGCAGGTAGGCGGCAAGTGAGTGAATCTCCATGAGCATAGGCAAGCTATGTGATTGGGGTGAACGAACGTAGCCAACACCCCTGCAGCTTCAAGTAGGAAGGGTATATTAATAATAGAGAAGTTAACAGCATCGCTAATTGAATTCGCAAAAAACAACTCGTGATGTAAACATCACGAGCTGAACACGACAGATTTAGATCATTTTTTTTCGAAACGAATGTTATCTAAACTGAAAGTCATCGCAGCCGTAGGTTCAAACACCAATAAGTTATTGATCATGGTTGGATCTGCTTGATTGCCAGCCACAAACCGGTTTGACTGAGTGAGTAAATCCACCAGTTTGATGCGCACTTCGCCCCATTGACCGATTGCTGGCAATTCCACCGTCATATCACTGGTTTTTGGCCAGCCACTGTCTATTTTAACCATCAGCTCACTGCCGTCGGTCATCGACTCCACCTTGATATCAAAAATCAACTCACCGCTCTCCAACCAATGGCTCACGTCGGTGGTAGGTGAACGGAAATAGAGATTGCCCGCACCGTTTTGCTTGGTGATCTTCAACACTTGACCGTGTTCGCCATCGGCCACTTCTTGGTGCGACACGATGTCCATTGGATCGTAACTGCCGTACGCCAAGTTACTGTTGAGGCTATCGGAGAAAATATCTAAGTTTGGCCCCTCAGCGTAGCGATCATCTTGCGCCAAAATCGCTGGGGCTTGCTGCCCTTTGACCTTCACCGCTTGCTCACCGATGGTCGCACAGCCTTTACCTTTCCAGCGATCTGCCGAGCAGCGATACACTTTCACGTAATCTATTAGCATAGTTTTCGGGAAGTCCGATTTGTCCACGCCTTTCTCATTAGCATTGGCCGACCAAGAGCCGCCCACGGCAAGATTGAGCAGCAAATGGAAACGTTCATCAAACGGTGCTGCCCCTTTGGCGTTGACCAGAGCACCATCGACTTTGTATTGACTGTACCACTCATCTTGCGTTTGTGTCGCGTAGTGAATGTTGTCGACATACCAACGAACTTCCCCTTCTTCCCACTCAATCGCATAGGTGTGGAAGTCATCCGCTGGATTGATGTTGTTGGGCAGCGAAGCACCTTGACCACTGTAGACGTTATCTGGCCATGCTTTACCATAGTGCAGGCTGCCGTAAATGCGGTTTTCACCATCGCCCGCTTGTGCTCCTGGCGCATCGGATTGTGCTCTTAAGTTAACCGCTTCCATAATGTCGATTTCACCAGACGCCGCCCAAGTGCCATATTTGTTATCGGTCGGCAGCATCCAAATTGCTGGCCACACTCCCTGCCCAGATGGCAGTTTGGCGCGGATTTCAAAGCGGCCATATTTGTGGTCACGCTTGTCTTTGGAGCGCAGACGTGCCGAAGTAAATGGCAGGGTTTTATTCGCCCCCGTTTTACCCTCAGCATCATCCGGGCCAGTGAAACTCTCTTTGTGCGCCACAATGTGCAAGTAGCCATCTTGAACAAAAGCATTGCGACTGCGCTTGGTATAACACTGCTGCTCGTTGTTACCGCCGCCCCAACAGTTCTCTTCTAAACTCCAGTTACGGCTGTTGATTTCACTGCCGTCAAACTCATCGGCCCACACCAGTTGCCACTGGTCGCTCGGTGGTGTGGGTTGATCCTGCAGCATCACTGGCTTTTTGGTTTGAACGAAGTCGGTTCCGGAAGCGCTGTCATTTGGGCCTGTTTGGCTACAACCCACCAAAAGGCCAAGAGAAACGGCCAAAGCAAGCGGGTTAATTGGATTACGATTGTTCGATGTCATGATTCCTCCGCACGGGATGCCCCGTGACTGCATTGTCGGTGTTGAATCCGCTTAACGGCAAACAGGCTATGCCACTCGCATAGCCCTTCTCCGCGGATAAACGATTATTTGTTGAAGACCACATTGCGCACTTCCACCACACCGCCATCAATGTCGGCAGTGCCACTGAAGTAGATCAGCGAAGTCACGTCGCTAAAGTCGGGGATGCCTTTGAGCTCAAACGATAGGCTGCGCCTTTCCATGGCTCATCAAACGCTTGGAAGAAGAGCAGTAACACGGACTTGATGATGTTTTTCATCAGATTCATTCTTAGTGTCCTTACGTTATAGATTGGAATAAAAACAAAAAGAAATCGCTTTCGCTAAACGACAGCAATAAAATTGAAAATCCCATATTTTGCAATGTCTTCCGTCGATAAAACCATTCTAGAAATAAATAAGGATGAAAAACGTGAGCATCACCAAAAAGCAAGCGCTTTCTTTATGTGTGGATCACATTATAATCAGTTCTGCTACGTTTACTTATAATTGGCTTAGTGAACCAGTGCTGAACCTTGTTCAGTTCCAATATTTTCTATCTCGACCGCATAAGCACTATGCACTTAGAGATCACAGGGTTACACTGTCGCCCTGAACTCAAAAGGTACTATATAAGGGGAGTTCCATTGATCACCATTAAAGAAGTTTCTGAGCTAGCGAAGGTTTCTCAATCTACCGTATCACGTGCCCTTAACGGCCACCCAACGGTAAAAGAGGCCAATCGTAAAAAAGTTTTCGAGGCGATTGAAAAACTGGGTTACAAACCTAACGCCTTTGCACAGGCTCTCGCATCCAGTCGATCCAATAGTATTGGGATGTTGGTGGGATCACTCGATGGCCCATTTTATGGCCCACTTATGCACCATGCAGAAGATACAGTTAGAAAAAATAACATTCATTTGATCGTTACTAGTGGGCAAGAGTCTTATAGTAAAGAACTCGATTCGATTTATTTTTTACGTTCAAAGCAAGTTGATGGCTTGATTATACATTCAGATAAGCTCTCTGATGATGAATTAATTGATGTGGTTAAACAACAAAATACAACGATTATACTCAATCGTTATATACCGGAAATAGCTGATCATTGTATCTATATTGATAATGAATTAGGTGGTTATTTAGCAACAAAGCATTTACTTGAAAATGGTCATACTAAAGTTGCCTGTATCTCAGGTCAACTAAGTAAAGGAGATAGTAGAGATAGATTACAAGGTTATCGAAATGCCCTAGCAGAATATGGTATTGATTATAATGCCGCTTTATTTGTTGAAGGTCGATTTGACCACCAAGGCAATCACGATGTTGCTCGGCGTTTATTAGACCGAGATCCTACCATTAGTGCCATTTTTTGCCAAAATGATAACATTGCACTGGCTGTATATGATGTTGCTGCTGAACGAGGATTAATCATTGGTCAAGATATTTCTGTTGTGGGGTTTGATAACGATACACACAGTCAACATATAAGACCTCGTTTAACAACCATTAACTTTCCAGTACAAGAAATGGGTATTGAAGCGGCAAAAGGTGTTTTAGCTTTAGTTAAACAACAAGCGTACCCTCTTAAACACAAACTAACTCCAGAATTAGTAGTTCGAGATTCGGTAAAAATGAGATAAATTTAATCTCAGCCCATTATCTGTGTATCATGGTGTTATGTTTAATATTATTCAAAAGTAGGCCCCACATGGTGAGGCCTATTTAGTTTCGTTATTCAACGTCTTTATATAACAATTTTTCAGGTAGATAGACAATGATTTTTTCTATTTCACCACGACGCTCAAAGAGACTTTGACTCCTCGATTTTGGCAGCTGTGTACCTTGATAATTCTCTATTTTCCCATCCATCATATGCACAAAAATTTTTGCATGTTCTGTACTAGAAACTTCATAAATAAAGGGAACTTGACAATAAGTAAAGGCCAATTGGTTCGCTTTTAATACATAACTGACATGAACTTTATTAACATTTAAAAAATTAAATGTTGCTGATTCTGACAAAAATTCATCACGTTTTAATAGCGATGGAATAATTTTTAATCCTTGCGACTTAACCTGTAACCCTAGCTCACCAAATCGCGTTAATATTTCTTCTTTGACTTGTCCTGTCATACCAGGCTGTTGTGCACCTGCATGCTTAGGTGTATGAGAATAAGGATCCGTCGGAAATGCACCATAATTTTGTGGTGTTTTATTAAATCCGATACCATGACGAACACGATAATAATATTGAGCTAATAACTTGGTTTCTATGCTATCTGGATCTTGATTAAATGAATACTGATAGTTCTCCTGAACAGCTAATAACAATTTAGATACCATATGCCAATAGATACATCCTAACCCTTCGTATCCAAACATCGTTCCCGAGCGACCCGTAAAGGTTCGGTGATTAAACACTTGTTCATAAAGTGTTTCTAATTCATCCCACTGTTCTTTTGGAAGCTCTGGATAATCAGCTTGTACTTGATTTATAGCTTTGCGAAGAGAATTCACATTCTCAAATTTTGCATGAAAATGCCCATCACCTTGTAAGTCACGCAATACGATACGATGATCATTATTTGCCAACATCGCAACTATAACAGGACTCGCTTTAATTTGATCTGACTCGATGCGATTACGTTCGACAAAATTGATTAATTCGCGATCTGGATAAAGCATAAAACTTTGCTGATCTTCACGATACATATCGCTATTAAATAGGTTATTCAATAATTCTACAGCTTGCTTTGGCGTTAAAACTCCGGCACTCAATACTGCCACTTGACCTTCTAACATTGGGTAAAGATTTTCTATGCTAAGACTTTCACCAGAATAAGTCAGAATGTTATATGCATTATATAAACCATCTTCACGTAGATTACTTTTAATACTGGAATCGAGTACAACAAGACTCACTTCTAGTAATTTTTCAATTGTACTTTTTTCCGCTTTCGTTTTGCCTGAGAAGCTATTCATACGGTAGACACGTTGTCTAAACTCATCTGCGGATTTTTCCAATAAGGTTAGAATCGCTTTACGTGTTTGACGGTTTACTGTGCCCTGACGAATTTCTTTGTTCGCGTCCTGTAAAATTCGGGTGATTGAGAGCATCCAATCAAACACCTCTTTTGAGATTGAGATAGAAGAAGGTAGAACATTCACCATCCCTTGCATAAAAACAACATAACGACGCATATAGTACAACGTCACCATCGAAAGACCATTACCCACTATTGCGTTATTAGCATCGTTCCATTCTGGACGCTGAGTATTAAGCCAAATACCTCCATCTAACACTAAATTGCTAAGTTTAGAAAGTAAAGGAACAAGAATTTTTTCACAAAGATTGACCATATAGACCTGCCCTGATCCAGTAAGCACTAAACGTCCATCACTGCCTATCTGAGCAATTTTTTCTTCAATACGCTTTTGTAATTCATAGTTAAAGGTCACTGTATCTTTTGGATTGGCAAACAAACCATCAACACTACACAGTTCATAAGGTACATTTGCATAGCTAAATAAATCTGAGGTTAATAATTCTTTGAGTTCTTCTGGTTGATATTTTTTAGAAAGCTCAAGAAATTTCAGTAGATAAATAATTTGGTGGTCGCCCCAATAACCAATATTACTCCATGGGTCATCCGCTTCCAGTAACTCCCAATCGATTCCATCTTTAGTAATGCGATAAGGATTATAGCCATCCATCGTCGAGGCGTTAACAAATTTAGCCATGAAAGAGGAAATAAATCCAGGATAACTCAATGCTAACGCTTCCCAGTTTTGAAAAATATCTCGCCAATTACCTTGGTAAGAAAGTAACCGTTCACCATTATCATCTTTAAGTTTAATCTCATAATGATTCCAAGGTCGACTTGGGTCACCATGGCGACGGCCAAACGTTAGAGGAAGGTACTCGTAGCTTAAGCGTACTAATTGAGTATCACCAGTTTGCTTTGCTAATTTGACCAACTCAGCATGGGTAAAACCATCCGGTAATTCATCAAAAAAGAGGCGCTGACGTGTAACCACAGACCGATTTGTCTGCATCATGGTTTTAAAAACGTCTTTTTTATCAAGCTGATAATTATTTTCAATCACACCACCACGCATACTATTAAACAATACATTAGCGTAATGATGAACATACGTTGCTTCCTGTTCAGTTACTTGCCAAGCATCTCCCCCAGACATTAAAAAAATCAACTCTTGCTGATTTTCCATAATGTTGGTTTCGATTTTTTGTGCTAGTTTCGCGGGTGTTGCTAGCTCTTGTTCCAATTCTCGAACATCGCAATGATTTTTATCAATATCCGCAACAATTAACCAATTTTTACTTTGGTTTTCCAACAACTTCACTGTTTTATTAATTAAATAACTTCCTCGAACACCTCGCGAGATAGGTTGATTTACAAGCCTTTCACCACAACGAAATACACTTATTTTCTCACTGCTTAATAAAATTTGTTCAAGCTCATCATCCAGAGAAAATACCGTAGTCGCAAGTAATGACTCTGCAGGCTCAGCACGATCACTTAATTTTGCATACATGGTATAAAGTGCTAAAGAAGTATCGACTACTTGTTCATTCCACTTATAAGCATCGACTAATGCACTACGAGTTTGTAAAGCCGCAAGTGGTGCTCCAGATGGAAGTATATTTTGTAAGCCGTCCAATATATCTAGTGTACGAGGCTTACCAGATAAATCGGTAATTTCAGCACGTCGAATAAATCCATATTTTTCACACGTTGTCCAAGAATATTGAAATTTTAATTTTAATGTATGGTTAAGCTCTTCAAAAACAATTTTATCACCAAGGTTATTTTTATAAAGGTGACGCTCAACTTGATATAAACCATCATGAAAACGATTAAATGGTTCCCAAAGTAACCACTCTTGTTGATTTTTAACTCGAATAATTGTTTTTGAGCCTGTATTTTCCGCACTCTCATGAATATGGTCAACGGACTTATATGGAAAAAGTGCATTTTCAGGACGAATACGTCCAGCAGATAAACTACCAGTCGAAGAAATAAAAAACCAATGGTTGCTTGAAGAAACAATACTGATAAAAAACGGATCTATTTTATCAACATGGCTAATTTTATAATAACGTTCACCATGTAAATCGACAAAATGGCCTTCAACAGAACTATTCATATTTTTTTTTACATTCATCATGTTATCTCAATATAATGAAAGCGCTTTCTTTTACGCTTTTTTAAACGACTAACGATTAATATGGTGGCAACGTGCAAAGTGATTTGTCCCGACTTTTCGAGCTTCAGGAAAGCTCAGACGACACTGCTCAGTAGCTTTTAAGCATCGTGGAGCAAAAGGACAGCCAACACTGCTCGGTTTCCATAATGGGATATCTCCTTTTTTAGCTAACAGTTCTCTTTTGCCAGCTCGACCAACTTCTGGAACTGCAGATAGCAGTAATTGTGAATAAGGATGTTCAGGATTTTGGGTTACGCTATCACTATCGCCCCATTCCACCATATGCCCAACATACATGACCGCTGTTTTTTCCGCAAAATAACGCGCTGTAGCAATATCATGGGTTATATACATAAATGAAATGCCATGCTTATCTTTTAGATCTGACATTAAATTTAATATGCCTAGACGTACTGATACATCAAGCATGGAAATAGGCTCATCTGCCAAGATAACTTCGGGATCTACCGCGATAGCACGGGCAATCGCCACACGTTGACGTTGGCCTCCACTAAGCTCATGCGGATATTTTTCGGCGGTTTCTTTTGCCGGAGATAACCCCACCATTTCCAGTAACTCGAACACTAATTTAGGAATATGAGCTTTATCAGCACGCTTATGAATTAATAAAGGGCGTGCAATATGATGGTAAATACTATGCACTGGATTAAGTGAACCAAATGGGTCTTGAAAAATCATCTGTACTTGTCGTGCATATTCCAACTCACCGTTTTCCTTAATATACTCCGCTAGTGGTTGTCCTTTAAAAATAATTTCACCCGCTGTTTCTTGATAAATTCGAGTTAATATACGAGCTCCTGTGCTCTTGCCTGAACCCGATTCTCCAACAATAGCCAGAGCCTCGCCTTTTCTTAATTCAAAAGAAACATCATTGACCGCTCTCATCACATTATCTTTGACAGACTGTCCCAATGGAAAATCTTTGACAAGATGATTAATGGACAAAATCACTTCATTTTTTTTAATACTTTCCATATATTCCTCTTATCGAATAAGGTGACAAGATACTAAATTACCATTTTCAACGGATATTAACTGAGGTGCTTGCTGCTGACATTTTTCTACACAGACTGTGCAACGTTCTTGAAAATTACACCCATTTGGTAGGTTCAATAAATTAACAGGGTTACCAGGTATTCCATAAAGCCTCTCTTTGGGGCCATGAATTGTAGGAAAAGAGGAGATTAAGCCTTTAGTATAAGGATGTTGAGGATTACCAAAAACCTCACTCGCTTGGCCAAGTTCAATCAAATTACCTGCATACATCACCCCGATACGGTCTGCAATTTCTCCCATAAGACTTAAGTCATGGCTGATGAATAAAATAGAAAAACCGAATTTTTGTTTTAATTCATACAATTCATTTAAAATTTCTCGTTCGACAACAACATCAAGTGCAGTTGTTGGCTCGTCCATAATAATTAGTTTAGGTTTCAATACCAAAGCAATAGCAATGACGACTCGCTGACGCATCCCCCCACTTAACTGATGTGGAAAACTTTTCATGCGATCGGCATGGATTCCGACGATATTTAATAGTTCAACCGCTCGTTCATACGCTTGTTTGTAAGAGACTTTTTTGTGCGCAAGTATCACATCCGTTAACTGCTCACCAATGGTAATGACCGGGTTTAATGAATTCATCGCACTTTGAAATACAACCGACACCTCATTCCAACGAAAATCTCGTAGCTGTCTATCGTTCATCTTAAGAACATCGCTACCCTTATAAAGGATCTCACCTTCTGAGATCAAAGCGGGTACCTTGTGCAGTCGAGAAATAGCAAAGGCTAAGGTGCTTTTACCACATCCAGACTCACCAGCAAGCCCCAATGTTTCACCTGGGGCAATAGATAAACTAACATGATTAACTGCGCGAGCTACCCCATTTGGTGATACGTAATCAACACATAGGTTATTAATTTCTAATAACTTATTCATAATAAACCTCGGCGTTTATCTGCTTCTTTTTTCAATTTATGCCACAATTTAATATGAGGCCCTGTACGTAATTTAGGATTACTAACCTGATCAATAGACATATTGATCAAGGCTAAAGCTCCGCCCGTTAAAGCTAATGCAATAGCTGGAACCAACATTTCCCACCAAGCACCGGTGTATAAGGAAGAGGAAGTTTGTGCCCAATAAAGCATCGATCCCCAGCTCACTTCAGTAGGATCACCTAACCCAAGAATACCCAAACCAGCTTCAGCCCCCATGGCATAAATCACTGTTCCAAGAAAGCCACCAAAAACGATTGAAACTAAATTAGGAAGTATTTCAACTAAAATAATTCTAATTTTAGATTCTCCCATCACTTCAGCTGAAATAATAAATTCTTTATGACGAATAGCCATTGTTTGCGATCTAATTACCCTCGCTCCCCATGGCCACGAGGTTAAACCGAGCAAAACAGTAATGACAAGCGAGCCAACCTGCCCTAAAAATGCAGCTAAAACGATTAATAAGGGAAGCTGAGGAAATACTAGGAAAACATTAGTGATAAAATTTAACCGTTCATCAATTTTCCCTCCAAAATAACCAGCAGAAACACCAACTATTACCGCTAAACTCATGGCAATAATCCCTGCACTTATCGCAACAGAAAGTGATTTTCTAGCACCATAAAGCACTTGGCTATAAACATCTCTTCCACTTCTTGTCGTTCCGAGCACGTGTTCAACATTAGGCGAAACATGAGGACGAGCGACACGCCTTTCTGGATCATGAGACGCAAGTACAGGGGCAAAAATTGCACCACATAAAATAATCGATAACAACAATCCACCGATAATTGCAGGAGGGTTACCATAAAAAAATGCATATGCTTTATTGGCAATGTTTTTTATTCTTTTAGAAAAAGATATTGGTGCATCACTAGAGCAATCTATTGACTTGGTAGAATTTTCAATATTCATAATAATTTTACCCTTTAATTAGAAATACGAGGGTCAAGCCAAACGTATAATAAATCAGCGATGAAATTGGCTGTAAGCACAGCAGTAACTAAAATCAGTAATATGGCTTGAATTAGCGGATAGTCACGAGCAACAATACCTTTTAACAATATATTCCCTAAGCCTTGATAGTTGAAAACAACTTCTGTCATTATTGAACCAGCAAATGAAAAACCAATCGCCATTGCAATCGCAGTTGCAACTGGCAATATTGCATTTCGCCCAGCATAACGTGACATTACCCTATAACTACTTAATCCTTTCGCTTCTGCCATTGTGACGTAATCTTCACCTAATACATTAATCATTGCATTGCGCATATTAAATACCCATGTTGCAATACCCACAATAACCATGGAACCAACCGGTAAAACGGCATGTTTTACAACGCTTAATATAAATTCAAATGTCCAAGCAGGTTGCAATGATGAATCATAAGTATAAGCAAGGGGAAACCATTCTAATTTTAAGGCAAAAAAGTAGAATAATAACAATGCGGTTACTACATATGGGAAATTACTAATAAATGCTAAAATGGGTGGCACAATTTGACCAAATACCCCTTCTCTCCGATAAGAGGCGTAAGTACCAATACTCACACCAATAATCAAAGCAACAATTAATGATCCCAAAGCTAGAAACATAGTCCAAGGCAATGCCATTGTAATAACCTCTGAAACACTAACGGGAAACATGAGAACAGAAGGGCCAAGATCCAGAGTAAAAACACTTTTCATATAAGCGATATACTGCTCAAAAATATTACCATCTACGAAGCCATACATTTCTCTAACCGCATCCATCTGTGCTGGGTCCATTCGGCCTTGAGCTGCAGCGAATAAAGCATCAACCGGATCACCAGGCATCAATCTTGGCAACATAAAATTGAATGAGATTGCAATTAAAAAGGCAGTAAAGTAAAAACTAAACCTGCGTAGTAGAAACGACATATTACACCTTTGAAAATTTGGGGCTATAAATATTTAGCCCCATAAATATAGAACTATTTTAAATGTAAATTATTTAAAATAATCACCCGTTTACCACCGTCATACCATACTGGTTGAACATAAGGATTTTTCTCATTTGGCCATCCAACGAATTTCTTAGTACTATATTGAAACCAAGTAGGATTCGAAAAAAGTGGGATAAAAGGTAAATTTTCAGCAGTATATGTTTGTAACTCTGATAAAATATTTTCTTGTTTATTTAAATCAGCTGTTTTACCAAAACTATCAATGAGATTATCAATTTTAGACGAATGGACACCATGCCCTGCATGCCATGTTTTACCGATACGAGAAGTATGGAAGTACTCTTGATAAGCTAAAATAGGATTGGTCGCAACCATGGACCAGTTAATAGACATGGTATAGTTGCCTTCTTTTAAATTAGCATCATATACAGCCCAATCAACCGTTTTAACTTTAGCTTTTACTCCAACTTCAGCAAAATACTCACTAACCATTTGAACAACTTGAATCCAATCTGTCCAACCATTAACAACTTCAATGTCAAATTCAACGGTTGAACCATCTTTATTATTTCTAAAGCCATCACCATTACTATCAATAATGCCCGCTTCATCAAGCAATTTATTAGCTTGCTTCATGTTATATTCTGTAATATACCCATAATTTTGTGCGATCTTAGGATCAATATGTGTTTGGTATAACTCCGCAATACCTCCTACATTATAGTTAGGTGTCGGATAACCATAAGCAGCAATATCAACAATGGCTTGTCGGTCTAAAGACATCGACAATGCCTGCCTTACTCGTAAATCATCAAATGGTGGTTTTTTCGTATTAATATATAAATGAATCGCATCGTTCGCAGGATACCAAAAATGATTATTTTCTTTATCTTGTTCAACAAACGTGGACTCAACATCTGCAATAAAATTCGATCCCCAATCGATCTCTCCACGGATTAATGCTGGTTGAATCTGAGAGTTATCATTGTATGAACGGAAATTGATACAGTCTAAATATGGACGTCCTTCCAAATAATAATTAGGATTACGACATAGCTCCATCTGCTGAGGCCGCACATACTTCACCGTTGTCATGGGACCACTACCAACAGGATTTGGGTTGGTAAAGGTTGTTATATCAGAAACTTTCGACCAAATATGTTTAGGGACGATATGATAACGTTCAAGGTTCCATACAAAAGTAGAGTCAGCAGAGCTTAGTTGAAAAACGACAGTGATATCATCAACGGCTGAGATAGATTGTAAATTTCCTCCTGACCAAATCCCTTTTTGGTCAAATGCTGGCGCTTCTTTTGTCACCATAAAGCTATATACAACATCATCAGCCGTAATTGCTGTACCATCTGACCACTTAAGATCTTTCTTTAATGTCAAAGTGAGTGTCGTTAGATCTTCTGAGTAGTGATATGTTTCTGCTAAACGAAAATCCGTTTTCCCTGTCATATTGTTAAATACAAGTAGTGGTTCAAACATAACACCATGAAGTAAGTCTTTGGTGGTATAAGGATTAAAATTGTCCACAAAGCCGGTATTGATAATCGGCACGGTTAATGTGCCTCCTTTCTGAACGGCTTCAGCAGCATAAGCGTTCATTCCTATCATGCTTGCTAGCATGGAAATGAGTAAGGTTTTCTTTTGCATCACGTTGTCCTTTTTAATTTGCCATAAAGAAAGCGCTTTCTTTTATGATTCTGAAGAATTTGTGGCGAATGTTCAACTCCATGAGTCGAAAAACTAATCCTTGATCACATAATAGTGAATAATCT
>NZ_WXWH01000049.1:0-27961 GCF_009904905.1 Vibrio sp. V30_P3S12P165
AAACAAACTTCCACAAAAATGAAATAAATGTTTCAATGTTGTCGTGTTTTAAAAAAATTAACCTAAATTTGGACTCTGTGGTGAGGTAGATCGTGGATCTTGGAATTGTTGGAATTATTCTCTCATTGTTGATGCTGATGTACTTAGCCTACCGAGGTATGTCGGTGATCTGGTTGGCTCCGATCCTTGCTCTTTTTGCGGCTGTATTTTCAGCGGGAACCCCTTTAATGGCCAGTTACACCGAAGTCTTTATGTTGAGTGCGGCGAATTACGTAAAGCTGTATTTCCCGGCATTTTTATTAGGTGCCGTGTTTGGCAAAATTATGGACGTTTCGGGTGCAGCAAAAACGATTGCTCAAGTGATTACTGCCAAAGTAGGAACAAATAATGCAATTTTAGCGGTGGTTCTTGCCGTTTCGGTGCTGACCTATGGCGGCGTGTCTATGTTTGTCGTGGTTTTTGCTGTTTACCCCATTGCAGCACAAATATTTCTAGAAAGTGATGTTCCTAAACGATTAATTCCGGGAACTATAGCGTTAGGTTCGTTCACCTTTACCATGACTGCGTTGCCGGGATCGCCTCAAATTCAAAACACGATTGCGATGCCTTTTTTCGGCACCACGGCTTATGCTGGCCCGATGCTCGGGCTAATTGGGGCAATTGTGATGTTTGGGCTCGGTATGTTATGGCTAAAGAGACGAGAAACGGTTGCGAGAGCAAATGGTGAAGGTTATGGACACTCTATCGGCCCCATCGCTACTGAGAGTGATGAGCCTGATCATTTACCTTCTCCGATACTAGCGTTTATCCCGATTATTATCGTGCTTACGCTTAATTTTTTATTGGTGACTTTTTATTATCCCAATATAGAAGCGAGTTATTTGTCTGACTATGATTCAACCTTACAAAAAGTGAAGGGAATGTGGAGCCTGATTATCGCTTTAACTACGGCGATAATTGTGGCTTTAGTTCTTTTTCGAAAGCACATTGCTCACGCACGGAACGCGATCAACGAAGGCGGAGAAAGTGCCATTATGCCCATCATGAATACCGCAGCTGCTGTTGGTTTTGGCAACGTGATCAAATCATTATCTTCTTTTGATGTAATTAAAGAGATGATTCTTTCCATTCCCGGCTCTCCATTAGTGTCATTTGCGATGTCCACCAGTTTATTGGCTGGAATTACCGGTTCGGCATCAGGTGGGCTAAGCATTGCTTTGGATGCACTCGGTGATATTTATATTCAGCAAGCAGCAAACTTAGGCATCAGTTTAGAGGCATTGCATCGAATTGCTTCAATCGCATGTGGTGGTTTGGATTCTTTACCACACAACGGGGCGGTCATTACTTTGCTTAGTATTTGTGGCATGACACATCGAGATTCTTATAAAGATATTTTTGTATGTACATTAGCGATTCCGATGATTGCCACCGCTGTGGTGGTCATCTTCGCCACCTTTGGCGTGGTGTAACAAACCGATCATTTAAGGTCAACAGACCCTAGCGATAGTGCGTAAATCACCGTCTAGGAGTATGCCGTCACACAACTCGGAGGAACAAGGCATGTTTAATGAAGAGCAACGATTCGAACACCCTATTCGTTGGGGGATGGTTGGAGGAGGACGTGGTAGCCAAATTGGATATTCACATCGAAGCGCGGCGATGCGAGATGGTCTATTTACTTTAGTCGCTGGTGCTTTCGACTTAGACGCTCAGCGTTGTCAAGATTTTGGGGGAAATCTTGGCTTAGATCCTGAGCGGTGTTATCCCTCATATTCCGTGTTATTTGAGCAAGAAGCGAAACGAGAAGATGGTATTCAAGCTGTTTCTATAGCGACACCTAACTCAACTCATTACGAAATTTGTAAAGCGGCATTACAAGCGGGTTTACATGTCGTGTGTGAAAAGCCAATCACCTTTACTAGTCAAGAAGCGCAGGAGTTGAAAGCTATTGCCGAAGCAAAAAATCGAATATTAGGTGTGATGTATGGCTACACTGGTTTTCCTATGGTTCATCAAGCCCGAGCGATGATCGAACGAGGCGATTTAGGTGAGATTCGGGTGGTGACCATGCAGTTTGCTCATGGTTTTCATAACATTGAGCATGAAAAAAATAATCCAGGTTTAAAGTGGCGTGTGAGTCCCGAAGTCTCTGGGCCAACCTATGTAATTGGCGATATTGGTACCCATGCATTTTATTTATGTGAAATGATGACCGGACTTAGCGTCAAGCGCCTCTCTTGCATGCGTCAAAGCTTCATCCCATCTCGTGCACCTTTGGAAGATAATGCGCATGTGATGATGGAATTCGACGGTGGTGCGGTTGGTACGCTTTGGGCTTCAGCGGTGAATGCAGGATCGATGCATCAACAAAAAATTCGAATTGTCGGCCAAAAAGCCTCGATAGAGTGGTGGGATGAACACCCAAACCAATTGCGTTATGAGGTTCAGGGAGAACCGGTGCGGATTTTAGAGCGAGATATGGATTACTTATATAAAGAGGTGGCAGGGGTTGCTGCTAACCGAATTGGTGGGGGGCATGCAGAAGGTTACTTCGAATCATGGGCTAACCTTTATCATCGTTTTGCTTTAGTGATGAATGCTGTTGATCGTGATGATCCGCAAACGGCTCAAGCAATTTGGTATCCCGGAATTGAAGCGGGAATCAATGGAGTTAGGTTTTGTGAAACATGTGTAGAATCGGCCGACAATCATTCGATTTGGGTTGACGTTGATTGATCATCCTTAACGGGTAAGCCTATGGTGAACATGGGCTTACTTTCCTAACCGTTCTCAACCCAGATGCTGAACCTCTGGGTAGTTAACCGTCTCTAAGATCATTGTTGGGGTAAATTCACAAAACAAAGCGTTTAACGTTCAAGATTCGTGTGGTTTTTAACATCCTCTTATATAATATTCAAATAGATGCCTAAATTTACTGATAAGTTATCGGGTGAGTTAACAGCGACAGGAAGAGTGATGTTATTTATCAAAGATTTTTATCATGCTTTATTACATGCAGTAAAAAATTTACTCCCCATCGTGGCTGTTGTCCTATTTTTTCAATTGGTTATTTTACATCAAGTCCCGGAAAACGTTGCTTCGATGGCTTTTGGACTGCTTATCGTGGCAATAGGGGTTGCGTTATTCCTACAAGGTTTGGAGTTAAGCATATTTCCTGTCGGTAAAAGCCTTGCCAATCAATTTGCGCGTCGCGGTTCGCTTTCTATTTTACTTGCTTTTGGGTTTGCAATGGGGTTCTCCGCCGTTGTTGCGGAACCCGCTCTTATTGCGGTGGCTGAGCAAGCGCAAACGATTAGTGACGGGCGGATTGACGGACTAACTTTGCGATTATTGGTGGCCAGTTCAGTTGGTTTAGTGATCTCGTTAGGCGTTTTTCGCACCATCATGGGGTATCCGTTACATTGGTTTATGATTATAGGTTACCTTTTAGTGGTGACTGTCACGTATTTTGCGCCTGAAGAAATCGTCGGATTAGCCTATGACTCCGGTGGTGTGACCACCAATATTGTTACTGTACCATTGATTGCGGCGATGGGAATTGGCCTAGCAAGTTCAATTCGTGGAAGAAATCCTCTTATTGACGGTTTTGGTTTAGTTGCTTTAGCCGTGATGGTGCCGATGATCAGCGTGCAACTCTATGGTATTTACGTATATTCACAACCTGATAGCTATTCTGTGTTACCCGTCTTGAGTCATCAATTAGAGACAAACTCACCATGGTTTACCCCGCTACTTGAATTAGCCAGTATGGTGAGGGATGTGCTTCCTATTATTATCACGATCCTTTTTTTCCAATATCTTATTTTACGCCGACGTTTGAGTCATCCTAAGCAAATTGTATTTGGTTTTTTATTAGTCATTATTGGTTTATATGCTTTTGTGGTTGGACTCAAGCTCGGGCTTTTCCCAATAGGGAGTTCCATGGCTGAACAATTAATCGGACGGGAACAATTATTCTACATTTATTTATTTGCATTCATGATTGGCTTTGCGACAACAATGGCCGAGCCTGCGTTATTGGCAGTTGGTCATCAGGCTGAAGAGGCGGCAGCTGGTAAAGTGAAGGGAAATACTATTCGTCTTTTGGTGGCCTTGGGAGTTGCATTGGGAATTGCGATTGGAGTTCATCGAATCATCATTGGCGGTTCAATGCATTATTTTATTATGGCAGGATATTCACTGGTTATTTTACTCACAATCTTTGCTCCACGATATATTATTGCGCTAGCTTATGATTTAGGAGGCGTTACGACTTCAGAGGTGACCGTGCCGCTCATTACCGCACTAGGAATCGGGCTGGCGACTCATATTGAGGGGCGTAATGTTTTGATTGATGGTTTTGGCCTTATTGCCTTTGCCTCTATTTTTCCGATCGTTACCGTGATGATGTATGCCATTATTACACATTGGTTTTTTCAATATTCAAAGGTGAAAGCATGAAGTTTTCCGTATTAGTTGCCATTGTTCCTGAAGAGTTGGAACAAGATGCTATCGATACTGCTCGTGATCAAGGCGCGGGAGGTATAACCGTTTTAGCGGGGCGAGGGATCAGTAATGAAACCCGAAAAACTTTTTTTGGTTTAACTTACGATGGTAGTCAATCGGTATTATTAATGGTGCTAGAAAAGTCCCTTTCTTTACAAATATTAAAATCGTTACAAGCCTTATTGCGGCCCAATGAAGACGATTCTAAAGGTTTAGCATTTACGATTGGATTAGAACATTTAGCAGGGATTGATCTCAATCAATTGGATAAATTTGAACAGCAGCTGTTCCAACAGCAATTAAAAGAGACATTATAAGGAAAATAGCCATGTTAGTGAAAGATGTAATGGTTCGTGATGTGGTGACGATTTCACCCTTTGCCAAGTTACGAGAAGCGATGAGTTTAATGAAGAAACATCAACTTAAATCGCTAGTGGTGGAGCAGCAAAATGCCAGCGATGCTTTTGGTTTAATTACTTATACCGATATTGTCAAAACAGTGATCTCTGAAGATGGTGATATTGATCTGTTAAATGTCTATGATGTGTGTGCTAAGCCAGCAATCTCTGTCGGAGAAAGTTTAGCGTTAAAGCATGTTGCGACGTTAATGGTACAACAACACATTAAGCGGCTATTAGTCCTTCATGATAACCAATTGCTTGGTTTTGTAACAATGGACGATATTATGGATGCGTTACTTTCTCGCATTGATTAACGGACAATACCCTTCCTACTTGAAGATACAGCGGTTGGCTACGTTCGTTCACCTCAATCGCATCGTTTGTCTATACTGATGGGAACTCACGTACTGCTAACCTGTCACTCCAAGTTGTTTGGGTCAATAGCGTTGTTTTCTTTCAAGGGGTTGAGAACTAAGCCCCTTGCAATACGGCATAAAGTTGAATGTATTTTCTTACTAACTGTTGATTTTTAGAACGTTTTAATGGGTGGCCAAACTTTACATAGCAAGGGCTGATATTAAATGTATTATCTACCGTTTGCATCAACTGCGAATCACTTTCGTATAGGGTAATACCTTGAGTATGGTAGTCATTGATTTCATCAGGCAACCGTCCTGTCCACCAGTGCAATAATTCCCGGCTTTTTTGACTACGGCTAATCCAATGATCCGTCAAAAGTAATAATAAATCATTCGGTTGAATCGCATAAGCATACTCTTGTTTCCATAAGCTGATGTCTTGAAGAAGCTTTTCTCTGCATGTTTTCCCAGCGCTAATCATATGGTGAGTAAGTATCCATACAGTGCCTTTATCACAGCTGACGCGAAAGTGATGGGGGTTCTCATGAACCGGAAAAAGATCAAGTGGGGCATATTCACATTGATGGCCAAATTCGGTCAGTGTGCGAGCTAAACGCCGAGCAAAAGCGAGGCCCAGGTGATGTTCACTCATTCCTTGGTTATGAATGGTCGGGTAGTGTTTTTCACACAGCTTCAGACAGTCGACTTGGAATTCATTAACACTTTGAGTCAGGATATCGAGTAGCAATTCAATCTTCTCCTTTGTACCACCAACTAAATTGTACCACCAACTAAATCTGGTGACTTATGGAAGGTCGATCTTCCCATCTGGTCACGTGTGGTTTGGGTATCCACCTTACTGAATCCTATCATAAACTTACGCGATATTTGTATTGCTTAATCGGCTTCGGGCGCTTTATCACGTTGAATTTTCATACATCAAAGTGATTCAATAGCTACATCCGTATTGACGAGTTCATTGGTTGAGACAAATCAAGCGCATTGGTGCTTGTTATAATTTGTTACAAACTAGAATCATCTCTCTACGCTAAACGCCAATTTATCTAGGCCTAATGACTCATTAAGCCTAAATTTATGATTTATTTGGTTATTTTATCGTGATAGCGATCTTAAATTAAAAACGCTCTCAATGAATGACTTGTGGTTCAAATAATTTGAACATCACCATCAATCCGTTGGTATATTTATCATGCATGAAATGTTAAATAATCTGTTGCTAATATGTATATACTGATGTTGGCACTGATTTTACAACGAGAAATAAAATGAATAGTCAAGTAACTCATTACCACCGAGCGATACAAGTGATCCATTGGTTATCGGCTTTAACTGTGATTGGTCTGTTTGCCGTCGGGCTATGGATGGTCGATCTCTCTTATTATAGTGAGTGGTATCGTACAGCACCTTATTGGCATAAGTCGATTGGCCTTTTATTGGCCGCAGTGACTCTCTTACGTATTATCTTACTATTTGTGACAACGTCACCAAAAGTTGAAGGGAACGGGCTAGAAAAGTTGGCAGCAAAATTTATGCACCTTCTACTTTACGTTAATTTAGCGATCTTATTTACTTCCGGTTACTTGATTTCTACTGCCGATGGTCGAGGAATTGATGTCTTTAACTGGTTTACATTACCCAGTGTAGGGGCTTTGTTTAATCAACAATCAGATATTGCAGGCACCGTACACTTCTATGCAGCTTGGACACTAATCGTGATGGCATTTTTGCATGGTTTGGCGGCTTTAAAACATCACTTTATCAATAAAGATAATACGTTACGTAAAATGATAGGAGCATCAAAATGAAAAAAACGTTACTGGCATCAGGGTTGGCAATGGCAATGGCTTTCCCATTTGGTGCAAGTGCTGCCGATTATGTGATTGATACTAAAGGGGCTCATGCATCGATAAACTTTAAAGTGAGTCATTTAGGATACAGTTTTATTAAAGGACGTTTTAATACGTTTAGCGGGGAGTTTTCTTATGATGAAAATGATATTTCAGCCTCAAAAGTAAGCGTTACCGTTGATACAACTAGTCTTGATTCTAACCATGCCGAGCGTGATAAACACATTCGCAGTGCTGATTTTTTAAACACGTCAAAGTTCTCAAATGCTACCTTTGTCAGTACACAAGTCATTGATCAAGGGCAAGGACATTTAGCAATACAAGGTAATTTAACCTTACACGGCAAAACACAGCCAATCACTATCGATGCTCAATTGATTGGTGCTGGTGCTGATCCATGGGGAGGAGAACGTGCTGGGTTTGTTGGTGCTACCCGTTTAGAGCTGAAAGATTTCGATATTACTGTGATGGGGCCATCGAGCTATGTTGATATGGAACTGCATGTTGAAGGCATCAAAAAGTAATTTTTTTGATGATTAATGTGTTTATTAAACAAAGTCCCCTTCTGATCAAAGGGGACTTTTACTTTCTGTATTAACTCATCAATGAGTTGCTACTATTATTATGCGCGAGCTAGCTCTTGCTCTTGTTGTTCGTTAACAACCGCTAAACGTTCACCATAAATTGGACGAAGTGCAGCAAGAACGTCATTTCGTGCTAGCATCCCGACAAATTGACCATTTTCTAATACAGGAAGAACATGGGGCTTACTGACTTTCATGCTTTTCGCTCGTTCTTCGACAGATAATGCATTAAAGCGAGTCGCGATGCCCATATTCGTTGTAGGGAAGAGTTGTTCTTTATCAATACATAAAAACTCGGTAACATCAACGAGCGAATCATTGGCATCAATCGCAATAACATCACGGGTCATCAGATCAACCACTTTTTGTTCTTCATTCGGCAAGTAGTCTTGACACCATAAATCAACCATTACATCGTGAGCAGAGAACATGCCCACCAAACGGCCTTGAATATCTACCACAGGAGCTGCTGTTAGGTGGTTATCAACCAATGCATCGATAGCGAGAGCAATCGGCATCTCAGCATTAAGAGTTATCGGTTGGGTGTTCATCATATCTTTCACAATTATTGAGTTTTTCATGGTGGTTTCCTTAACTGACTGTATTGGAGTGGTTTCGGTGATGGTAGTGATCTGTGCTTCTTTTAGGTAAGGGCGGCGGTAAATTGACCAGTTCGTCAATCCAACGAGAACCGCTCCACCGACAATATTTCCTAACGTGACGGGAATTAAGTTTGCTGTGATAAAGCGTGTGATATTTAAATCTGCATATTGTGAGGCTGTCACTCCGATTTGTTGCCAAAAACTATCTGGTGCAAAGTGATGGATAACAATACCAAGCGGCACCATAAACATGTTGGCGACGCAGTGTTCAAATCCACTTGAAACAAACATTGCAACAGGTAAAACGGTCATAGCTGCTTTTGTCATGGCGTTTGCTGAACTAAAGGTTAACCAAATCGCCAAACAAACGAGTAAGTTACATAACACCCCAAGTGAAAATGCTTGAATGGGTGTGTGATGCAGTTTGTGCTGTGCAATGTTGAGAGCATTAAGCCCCCATTGACCATGATCTAGTTGGTACATCCCTGCGGCTGAAACCAACAACAGCAAAAACATTGCTCCAAGAAAATTACCGACATAAACCTTGCCCCAAATAGACAGCATTTTGCCAAAGCTGATCTGCTTGTTCGCCCAAGAAATGCTAGAAAGGACAGAACTAGTAAACAGTTCACCGCCACAGATAACAATAAGAATTAACCCCATGCTGAAAGCGATGCCTCCTGCGAGTCGGCTTAACCCCCATCCAGTGTTATCACTTCCGGTTGTTACAGTAATATAAAATAGAAAAGCAAGCCCAATGAATGCTCCAGCCATTATTGCTAAGCTCAGTATCATGCCGCTGGTTTTCTTGGCTTTACTCAGGGCAAATTTTTCAGCTTCTGCCATCATTTCATGGGGCGAAAAATAGAGTTGATTTTCAGAGTTCGCTGCTGACATTTTCGCTCCTCAGACTTAGATACATAAATAACTCCTGACTAAATTAAACAACACCTTGTGGGTTGCTTCACCGTTAGATTAGAGAGCGAAAGGAAGAAGGTAAAATTGATAATTCTTTAAAACCTCATCAATTATATTGATATAGTAAAAGCAAGCAGTAGAATGACACTCGTGGCCCAGTGAATTGGGGTTGGTATAAATCGTTCCATAGGATAGATTGTGCGATATTCATTAAAACAATTGGCCGTCTTTGATGCTGTGGCAGACTTCGGCAGTGTGAGCGCGGCAGCTGAACAGCTAGCTTTAACCCAGTCTGCAACAAGTATGTCTTTAGCACAGTTAGAAAAAATGTTGGGACGCCCGCTCTTTGAGCGTCAAGGAAAACAAATGGCATTGACCCATTGGGGAATGTGGTTACGTCCAAAAGCTAAACGTTTGCTACAAGATGCTCAGCAAATTGAAATGGGCTTTTATGATCAGCATTTGTTAAGTGGCGAAATTCGATTGGGTGCAAGCCAAACTCCAGCGGAACATTTAGTGCCTGACCTTATCAGTATTATTGATAGTGATTTTCCGGAGATTCGCATTGAACTGGGGGTTCGAAGTACCCAAAGTGTGATCGAGGGAATATTAGATTATAAGTACGACTTAGGCATCATTGAAGGGCGTTGCGATGATAATCGAATTCATCAAGAAGTGTGGTGTCGGGATCATTTATGTGTGGTTGCTTCTGCACATCATCCATTCGCTAAACGAGAAGTGGTTAGCTTAGCTCAGCTAGAACAAGCTAAGTGGGTGCTTCGAGAGCAAGGGTCTGGAACTCGTGGCATTTTTGACAGTGCAATCCATAAGTTAATCGCTGATTTGGATGTTTGGCGTGAATACGAGCATGTTCCTGTCTTACGTAGTTTAGTGGCTAATGGCTCTTATTTGACTTGCCTGCCTTATTTAGATGTTGAGCGTTTCATTCAAAGTGGTCAATTGGTTGCGCTTAATGTCCCACAATTAAGTATGGAGCGTACGCTTTCGTTTATCTGGCGAGCCGAGATGGCTGAAAATCCACTAGCTGAATGTATTCGACGTGAAGGCTTGCGAATGATGAAAGGCAAGCCCTATGTGCTATGATATCACCATCTGTTGATTTATCGATTGCATCACTATTTTTTGTATATCATATAAATTGTTGCACAAAAAATGTGATTTAAATCGCTTGTTGTTTTGCCGCATCGCTTTACTATTCTCTCATTGTCGGTTGTCACATCATTAATGTGTCAACCGCGTTTTATTTAAGGGAGAAGTTATGAATGCGCTTTTTGCTATATCGTTAACGACCGGCATCTTATCCGGTATTTGGGGTTGGATCGCTATCTCCTTTGGCCTACTTTCTTGGGCTGGCTTTTTGGGTTGTACCAGCTATTTTGCGACTCCGCATGCTGGGCTCAAAGGGTTGGCACAAAGTCTATGCTGTAATTTGAGCGGTGTCTTTTGGGCATGGGTGATGATGTTACTCTCTCAGTTTATGACATGGGAGATCATCGGTTATGTCATCACCGCTTTTGCAGCTTTCATGATGTGCATTCAAGCTAAAAATACTTTACTCGCTTACATTCCTGGTACTTTTATTGGTTGTTGTGCTACGTTTGCTGCAGATGGAAACATAGCACTTGTTATCCCTTCTTTGTTATTAGGTGGCGTGTTTGGTTATACCATGAAAGCGAGCGGAGAGTGGCTGCATAAGAGAAGTGAAGAAAGAAAAGAATCAGAGCATGGGTTAACGTTACGCTGTAATAAAAAAGCAGTTACCCCTCAGTAAAGCGTTCTTCATAAAAGTAAGGCTGGTCAGTAAGAGCAAAACGTACCCTAGAGAAAAGCATTATCACTAATATTGATCGGGCGGTTTATCCCCTTTGTAAATGGTGATTAACACAGGGAATAAACTTATACCCAAACAACTTGGAGTTGCAGGTAGGCGGCAAGTGAGTGAATCCCCATGACCATAGACAGGCTATGCGATTGGGGTGAAAGAACGTAGCCAACACCCCTGCAGCTTCAAGTAGGAAGGGTATATTCATTTTGGTTATATATTTCCGTTTGCCAGTGTGACCACTCTTTTTAGCGTCCAACGCAAGAGTAGGGGAATCGACTCGACACCGTTTTCTTCACAATGAGAAACAATGGCCAGGGCAAGATCGGGTTTGGCATGCTTTTTAAGCACCTTATTAACGACTTTTTTTGCCGGTATAGGGTGTTCGTGTGGGATTTTAACCATATCTTTGAAAAAGAACTCAAAACCATGGGAATACAAAAAGTGCTCAATATCACGATCGGGCAATTCAGTAAGACGATGTCGAGCTTGTTCATGTTCTAGCATGTTGAGTACTGTTGCTGCGTATTTTTTACCCGCAGGATCACCATCGGTCACCACATGCCATTCAATAGCAAAAGCTTTTGCAACTTTGATTAACGATTTCAACCCTGATTGTGCAAACTCGATAATCTGTACTCCTTCCGCAGCTAGGTTATAACCACATTGTCTGGCTAACTCACTGAATAGCCAAACTTCTGTTTCTCCTTCAACCAATAACCAACAGCGAGCAAAAAGAGCGCCCGGACGATGAAAGCGAATATGAAAACCAATGCGGCGTAACTCATCACGCCCTAGTCCTCGGCTTGGCATACTTGTCGCGACAACCTTATCTGACGTTCTCACTAAACGTCGAATCGAATGTAGTGGTACCGAGGCGAGTAAATCACCACTATTGGTGGTTAGGATTTTTTGCATAGGAAGTAAATCAAGCAAATTCCAGGCTCGAGCAAGATGCGTCGGGTGTAAACGCCCTTCAGGATCTTCAATAATCAGTATGGGTCGCGCATAGCGTCGTAGATCATTGGGCCCTTTGGCTTGTAAATAAGCATTGAGTAACCCCATCAGTAACAGTCGGGTTTGGCGATTTTTGGTATCATCAACCACTTGCGACAAACTTTTATCATACCCAGGAGGGCCATAAACCAAGCTTTCTCTTTCTCGACGTGGGTTTTTACGCTTTTGATCTTTAAATGAAAAATAATGCTCTATTAATGCCTGCATTGAATTTAAGCTACTGCGCATTTCGCCTTTATTCACATGACCTGGGATAGCCATTAAACGACGACACGTATTATTGATCCGTTTCTCTATGCGTGCATTTTTGCCATTCCCTTCTATAAAAGGTCGATCAAATTGGCGCGAATCTCGTAACCGAATAACCGGATGCAAACTCATTAATGATTGAGCTAATTGCTCACTATCATGAACTGCAATAGTATGCCCTTCTAAATCCAAGAAGGCGTAGTGGGTGGAGATATCATATTGTATGCGTGAGGCATTAACACGGTAAATAATGCGATGGCAGCCATGTTCATCCTGACGCCATACTGGTTTTAATTTCCGATAGCGACCCGCACGATGCTCGTGTTTGTCGGAGGCAATAAAGCTAAGAATAATCTGGATATCTTGAGTTTGTGGATGAGAGAGAGCATAGTCTACGTGAAAGTCTTGCAATTCGAACTGATAAGGCTTTCCATCCGGCGGCAGTATGACGGATAACGCATCCAGTAACGAAGACTTTCCCCATGTATTTTCTCCGATTAATGTGGTGAGTTCATCAAAGGTTAGCGATAAGCGACGAATGCCTCGAAATCCTGATATTTCAATACGTTCTAAATGCATAAAGTGAGTTCCTCTTGCTCAACGTTCTCGACAGCTTGCGTTGAGTTTTTGTTAAGCATAAAGGAAAATGTGTGAATAAACAGACGCTCAAGTCATTAAACTGCCCAGTACTTCACAGAACCTTCATGTTTCAGAATGATTGAAGGCCTTAAGCTTTATATTTTTTCCATGGTCTTGCAAAAATATTTCATAAAAGTCACGACTTTGTCATGATTTTTAAGCTAGGATGGAGGGGAAAGAGAAGAGAAAATATTATGAAAAGAATAAAAGACATGACATCGATTACTCTGGCTCATATCAATGACACCCATTCTTATTTTGAGCCAACCTCACTACAACTATCTTTAAACATTGATCAACAAACTTTAACCCCATTTGTCAGTGCGGGTGGCTTTGCTCGTATTGCGACCCGAATTCATCAGCTTAAAGCCGATGCTCAGCGTATGAAGCGTGGCTTTATTTTTGTCCATGCGGGTGACTGCTTCCAAGGTACTTTATATTTTTCTTTATTTAAAGGTCAGGCTAATGCTGAGATGCTCAATGCGTTAGGTATTGACGCCATGACACTTGGTAATCATGAATTAGATATGGGAAATGAGCCCGTTGCGCAGTTTGCTAAACGTATACAATTTCCGTTATTAGCGGGTAATTGGGATTTGTCCAAAGAGCGGCAAGATAAACAACATCGTCTATCTAACAATTCGCAGGTGTATGCTTTTGATTCACAACGACAGTGTGCTCGTTGGATGGTAAAAGAGGTTGATGGCAGTCAAGTGGCCATTTTTGGTTTATCACTGGATAAGATGGAAGATATCGCCAACCCTGATGGGGATACTCCATTTGTGTCATCGTTGACAACCGCAAGTAAAACCGTTGAAGCTATACATCATTCAGGAATTAATAAAATCATTCTTGTCAGTCACTTGGGATATGAAGCTGACAAAGAACTGGCGGCTAAGATTGACGGCATCAGTGTCATCGTTGGTGGACATAGCCATATATTACAAGGTGACTTTAGTGCACTTGGACTTTCCCAAGAAGAATCTTATGGGCAATTTATTAATGGAACTTATGTCGTTCAAGCTGGGCTTTATGCATTAGCATTAGGGCATTGTCACATTGATTTCGATAAAAATGGCCGAGTTGTCAATTTTACGGGTCGCAATGAATTGCTGTTAGGACGCCGTCTTTTTCTTGATGCCAGTATGAATGAAGCGGGGTGCGATACAACCCACCTTGATGCGTGTGAGTTTGTCAATAATCATCCTCATGTCGTAGTCTGCAAAAAAGATCCAGATGTCCATGGTATTTTACAAAACAAATACATACCCAAAGTCCGTGAGTTACAACATCAAATCATTGCCCATGCATCAGAAAAACTACGCCATGTACGCATCCCGGATGAAGAAGGCCCAAGCCAAGTTGCTCCTTTAGTTGCCAAAGCTTTTGCTTATGCAATGGAAAAGCGAGGCTACCGAGTTCAGTTTGCCATTCATAATGCCGGTGGGGTGAGAACCTCCATTTTGCCGGGTGAAGTTTCTGTGGCCGATATTGCCGGCCAACTATTACCATTTGCCGTTCCGGTTGGTGTCTATAAAATATCCGGAGATGCACTTGCTCGAACATTAGAAGGCGCAATCAATAATGCTTTCAATAATGGTGTAGAAGGAACGGGATCGGGTAGTTACCCTTATACGCATAACCTTTCTTTCGAATACCAAGCGAATAATCCTATTGGCCAAAGAATTCAAAATCTATCCATTTTTATCGATGGAGAGTGGTATTCGGTTAATCCAAACGGGGAGTATTACGGTACTTCATCCGCCTACACCATGAAAGGCAAAGAAGGTTACCATGCTTTGACTGAAATGAAAGGTGAGGGGAAAGTGACCAATGTGTCTATGGCTGATGCTTTTATTGAATTATTAACCGATAAACCTTACTTATTAAGTCAAACTGCGCAAACTAATGTTTCCAACCAATCAAATTAATTTGTTGGTCCACTTTTTGCTCTCTTTTCATACGATGACAGTGAACAGAGGCCGGTTATGTGGAATTATTGGAGTGACATATTAGCGATTGTAGCTTGGATTAGTGTGTGGGTCGGATTGGTTTATTTTTTACCTTTAAATTAAATTATGTGGTTGTCGCTAGACGAGATAAAACAACCATAGTAAAGTAGCGCTGTTTGGGGAGTAGTCGCCATCATGTTGTTTACTTGTCGTCATCCCGTTAAGCGTTAAGCTTATCCGGCAAGTATAAATAGGTTGCAGCCTAACCTATTTCGACGAGACCAACGCATCCATGCTGTTTTATACAGTATAACTTGGTATGCGGAAGGTTTCGTTTTGCTCTCTAAAACGTTTTTCCTTCCGCTCGTGGAGGAAACATGTCCCTAATGACTTATCTAAGCTTTATGCTTCTTACCATCACATTGGTTGCGCTAGATATTTGGCAAACTCGTGATAATAAAATTTCTTTGCAGCGTGCATTAAGTTGGAGCTTGTTTTGGATTCTGCTTGCCTTTATTTTTGCGGCAATCATTTTCCTATTTTGGGAGGTTTATTTACCGAATAGTGATTATAGTGCCTCACAGGCGTCGCTAGCCTTTTTAACTGGTTACCTACTAGAAAAATCACTCAGCATCGATAATTTATTCGTGTTTGCTATTATCTTTCATCAATACTCGGTTCCCGCTTCATGTCGACCAAGAGCGCTCTTATATGGTGTGATTGGAGCTTTAATTTTACGAGGTATTATGATTGTGATTGGCGCGCAACTATTGAGTCAATACCATTGGATTTTATATGTATTTGCTGTGTTCTTAATTTGGACAGGGGTTCAATTAGCAAGAGAAAAACAACACAGTGAACTCAATCCACTTCCTGAACGCGTGATGAGACGCTGCTTTAATGTAACGCAAGATTATTCTGGGCATGCATTATTGATTCGTCAACAGCAAGGTTGGTGGGTAACGCCCATGTTTATTGTTGTTGGTATGATTGCTTGCATGGATATTATGTTCGCGCTAGATTCAATTCCAGCTATCTTTGCGGTAACACGAGAGCCCTTTTTGGTGTTAGCAGCAAACGTTTTTGCCTTGTTAGGGCTGCGCTCGTTGTATTTTGTGCTGGAAGGAATGATGAATAAATTTATCTATTTAAAACCGGCACTCGCATTTATTATGTTATTTATTGGTATAAAAATGTTATTAGTTGGCTCGCCGTGGGAGATACCAACCCCAATTTCTTTATTGGTTTTATTGGTAACGATGTTGATTGCGATTGTGGCTTCATGGTTCAAAGGCCACTCAGACAAACTGAATAGTGCGATCAAAGTCGAAAAATAGCCTTTGCATTAAATGTTAAATAAAATAAACAGAAATGCAACCGGTGAGTTTTTATGCAAGAAGTGTGACGGTTTATGATTAGTTAATTGCAGCGAATGCGCGATTACTCATTCAATTGTTAACCATATGTTTTATTAGTTTTATTTATGCAAAAGTCCAAATTTTGTCATTTTATAAATCACAGGGTATTGCTTAAGATCTGTTCATATAAGTTACCGGCTTATCAAGAGAGGCTTCTATGGCACAAGCAATACGTTTCGGTACCGTTCCAGTACCTACCTCTATGGATAAAAAAACCTATTCGGTTAACTTCAAAGGATTGATGGCTCATTTAGTTGATATTCTTTTTGTCGAATCGACTTCGGCACATCGTTATCATGCCGGAGAATTATCTGATCACATACAACGAGATATTGGTTTAATGCGCTAACTAAAAAGCCGACAATTTGTCGGCTTTTTGTTTTTTCTGCTGCCAAATTATTTTTTACGGCAGTATTCTGCAATAATGAACATGGTTTGTCCATTTACCTTTCCTTGAATGTGCTTGGGATCATCCGTTAAGGCAATACCGCGAACAGCGGTACCTTGTTTAATTACCATGCTTGACCCCTTAACTGGGAGATCTTTGATTACCGTCACATCGTCTCCTTTTTTCAGCTCAACACCATTAACATCACGCGGTTTTTCTTCGTCATCGTTCATACCGATTTCAGCCCATTTCTGGACTTCCTCTTCCATGTACATCATATCTAGCAAGTCTTGTCCCCAACCTTTTGCCGCAGACAGACGTTTTAGTTGACGCCAAGCAAGGACTTGAACGGCTGGAACTTGATTCCACATACTGTCATTAAGGCAGCGCCAGTGGTTGATGTCGGCAGATTCTGGCTCTTCAATTTGGTCTTTACAAGTTGCACAAAGCATTACTGCATGGTCAACTGTCACTTGAGTGTGTGGTGCAACCACATAAGGAGAAAGCGCTGACTCTGAAGAGCAGAGTTCACATTTTGATTCACAGCGTTCGAGTAAAGTAGCTTCAGTAGACATTGTTCCCACCTTGTAAAATTAATTTGTGGGTATTATCCACTTTATGCACAAAATTTAAAGAGATATCCTATGGTTAATCATAGTTAATGCTCTATTTTGAGCATTTAAGGGCAATTTGGTGCGGAAAGTAAATAATTTAGCAAACTTTACTCTTGCTATTCCCAAATCACTTGGAGTGAACCAACATGGTTAATGGTGGCAAGTGAGTTTATCCTCACGAGCATAGACCGGCGATGCCATTCGGGTAAACGAATGCCGTCAACACTGTTGCATCTTTAAAGTCAGCAGGAGATATTATACCAATCTGTGAGATCATGGGCTTCAACACCTACCTTTTAGCGTTTTGTAATGAGCAACCCCAAGTAGTTTGGGTATATAATCAGGCTGTTTATACTTTGAAAATATTAGGATACGCATGGCCATCTGGAAAAGACCCATCAGTTTAGCTGACTTAAATGCCACATCAAAAAATACGCTGATAGAACACCTCAATATTATTTATACCGATGTTACTGAGAATACCCTTAGTGCCACTATGCCTGTCTGTTCTTTTACTCACCAACCCTTAGGCATGCTGCATGGTGGCGCTTCTGTCGTCTTGGCGGAAACCTTAGGCTCATTAGCCGCCAACTTTTGTGTTGATGACTCCCGTTATTGTGTAGGACTCGATATTAATGCCAATCATATCCGAGCAATGCGTGAAGGGATGGTGATTGGCACAGCAAGTCCAGTTCACTTGGGCATCTCAACGCAAGTCTGGCAAATTGAAATAACGGATGAAAAAGAACGGCTTGTTTGTACTAGCCGTTTAACCATGGCTGTAAAACAGGCGAAATACCCTCGTTCAACATGTCATGAGTCTTAGCGTATGGTTATTGAATTAAAAAGCGGAAAAATCATCGTGACAGCTCATGAAATTTTAATTCGTTTAGAAGGCGCGTCTCGTATTACCTTACATGCTGTTCGTGATGCGGTGAGTTTAATATCAGAGGCAAATATGGTTGTCGCGCACGGTAGTGAAACTAAATGGTCGATTAAACTCGATAATGCCCAACAACTACAAACCCTTGCTCAAGTTTTAGGGTGTGATATCGCTTAAATATCCTGATTCGTGACTTGCGAAAAGCATCATAAATAGGGAAACTGGAATAGTTTTTTATTATGGTAAGTTTCCCCTTTATGAGTAGTCCTCGATTGCGTGTTCAGTTTGAGACTCTTTTTGAACATTTTAATGGTCAAAATACAGAGACTCAGTTGGAAGACCTAACAGATATCCTCTTTTGTACTCGACGTAATGCCCGTATTGTTCTCAATAAAATGGAAGATGAAGGTTGGATAGAATGGCATCCGGCTGCCGGGCGCGGAAAATTATCACAACTGATTTTTAAACGAAGTAGAACCGATGTCAGTGAAAATTTAGCCCGTCGATATTTACAAGAAGGGAAAATTGGTCAAGCATTGTCGGTTCTTGATCAGGATGCGGCAAAATTAACTCAGGTGATCCAGAGTTATCTTGGTGTTCAACACCAAGAAGGGCGGCAAGTGGTACGCCTTCCTTATTATCGACCACTGTCCATGCTCAATCCAACCAAACCGATGCGGCGTTCAGAGCTTCACATTGTAAGACAAATCTACAGTGGGCTCACTCGTTTAGATGAAGAAGAACAATTACAAGCGGATTTAGCCCATCATTGGCAAGCGCTGAGTCCTTCACACTGGCGATTTTACTTACGTCCCGGTGTTCGTTTTCATAACGGTGAACCATTAACCACCGAAGGCGTGGTGCAGAGTTTATGGCAGCTTCGGTTCGTCAATTTATTTTCCCATATCGAGCAAGTGACATCACCTGAAGCTTGGGTGGTCGATGTGATACTCACCAAACCAGATTATCATTTGCCTTTATTACTTGCAGAATCTTGCGCCAAAATTTTATTACCGAAAGTGCTGCGCTCAGACGATTTTGATTTAATGCCAATAGGAACCGGACCTTATAAAGTCATAATTAACGATGAAAAACGTTTAATACTACAAGCGTTTGATGGTTACTTTGGTTTTCGCCCTTTACTGGATCGGGTGGAAGTGTGGGTTATTGATGAAGTGCATTCAACGATGGTATTTCCAAGTTTGACACACCCGATAAAAAGTCAGCGAGGCTCTTTTACTGAAGATGTTGAGTTGGATCCCGGTTGTACCTATTTACTTCTGAATCGTCGTAAAGGTTTAGCCGCCAATATACACTGGGCGAATTATTTTCAAAAAAAACTGAATTCGTTGAATTTATTTCGCTTATTACCAGAGGAAAAAGTTATCGAATTGGGTGTTTTGCCCGCATATGGCTTAAAGCCAGGATGGTATCATCAAACCCCCAATAATAGCGCGATTTCACCACCAGAACAGCGTACAGTAACGATTGCGTATCATGCTAAACACCCGATGTTTCCAACTTTAGCAAAAGTCATTCAACAGATTTTAAAAACCGATAATATTGATGTGAATTTCATAAAATATGAGCTTACGGTTGAAGCCATTGATCAGGTCGATATTTGGATTAAAGCGATGGGGATAGCGAACCACCGAGACGATGCATTAGCTGGCTGGCTACTCAATTATTCTGATATAGAACATATGAGCCAAAGTGATGATTTTAACCAATGGTCTAAACTGGTTGATCAATGGCGGGCTCAAGAGGGAGAGAGCTTCCCTGCGAAAACACTGGGAAAATCATTAATTGAGAAACAACAGATTATCCCAATGTTTCACTGTTGGTTGGGCGTGAGCAAAGATCAATGTGGTTCATTACAAAACGCTAAATGTAATGCCTTAGGATGGTTTGATTTTAGCCAAGTCTGGGTAAAACCTGATATTCTTTCCGAATAACAGCAAAATATAATTAAAAATATCAACAAATTGGAGGCACTTATTGTCGTAGGCAATGGGTGATTCGATAGAAGTGAGGAGAGGCGTTTTGCAAAGTCCAATTACACTAGAAGCCTTACATATTCTTGATGCGATTGATCGGCGAGGAAGTTTTGCTGCGGCAGCCAATGAGCTAAATCGAGCGCCAAGCTCGTTAAGTTATCAAATTCAAAAATTGGAACAAGATCTTGATATTATGATCTTTGATCGTTCTGGTCATAAGGCAAACTTCACGGAAGCGGGAGTATTGATTCTTGAGCGAGGCAGAATGATGCTTGCCGCCGCAGAAAAATTGGTCAATGATGCGACGCTCTTGGCGCATGGGTGGGAGCTCGATATTACGTTGGCCTTTGATGGTCTTATTCCGATTACCCATTTTTTCCCTTTAGTTGAAGCGCTTGGCAACGTGAGTAAAACACGTATCCGCTTACAAGAAGAAATTTTGGCCGGTTGTTGGGAAGCGCTAGCAACGGATCGAGCGGATCTCCTTATTTGTCCCAAAATCGACGTGCTGCCTCACGATGTAAAGGCTGAGCCGCTTGGTAAAATGACGCTAGTTTGGGTCGCGGCTAATAAACACTACGTTCATAAGCGTCGAGGGGTATTTGATGATGCAGCACGGCAAAAATATCGAATTATAGCCATTGCTGATACAGCAAGAGAGCAGCCAGCCATAAGTGTCAATATTCTTGAAAAACAACCTCGTTTAACGGTGACTAATTTTAATGCTAAATGTCAGGCATTGATCGATGGGCTTGGGATTGGTACCTTGCCTTTAATGGTCGCTGAAGACTTGATTGCCAACGGACAACTAAAAATTATTGAAGGCAGTCAAGATAAGTGCATCGATATTATTTTGGCTTGGCGGCGGAATAAAATTGGTGAGGCAAAATCATGGTGTATACAGTACCTTAAAAAAAATTGGCCGAAAAATCATGGATAGTGTGCTTGTCTCGATGGAGCTTGAGTGCTATCAAGCTTGAGCGATATCCTCCCGACTTGAAGCTGTTCTGTAACTCTAGCTGTTCTGTAACTCTAAAGGTTTGGCGATATAAAAATACCGCTACCCAAACAACTGAAGGTTGCAGATAGGCGGCAAGTTAGTCCCCATGAGCATAGACAGACGATGCGATTGGGGTAAACCAATGCCAACTTACCACTTCAATTAGGAAGGGCATATCCACTCGAAAGCGGTAACACCATATTGGCTTCACCGTCTTCAAAATGAATGTCGATACTAAAGCCCATTTTTTGTGCCAAAGTGAGCATGCCTCGGTTACTTGGCATTGTCATTCCTGATAGTTGTAAGGTCTTTTTGCCTTTACAATAATCGATAATTTTTTTCATCAAAACGGTTCCTAACCCTTTACCTTTGAGATCGGAGCGGATCAGTATGGCAAATTCAGCATCACTATTTTCATGATTAATGAGCGCTCGTGAGACACCGATGATTTCAGGCTGGCCATGTTGGTGGCGAATGGCAACAAAGGCCATTTCTCGGTCGTAATCTATCTGGGTAAGGTTGGCGAGCGCTTCATGGTTAAACTCCCCAACATCAGAGAAAAAACGTTTATAGAGATCTTCTTTCGACACTCGTTGAATAAATTCAGCATGCAAAGGTTCGTCTTCCGGTAAAATGGGTCGTAAAATCACTTGCTCGCCATCCTTATCTATAAACTCATCAATTAATTCAGAAGGATAAGGACGAATGGCTAATCGACTCTGTGCATCACCGCTAAAACGTTTAAGTGTGAGATCGGCGTCTAAAATAGTGAATTGATCACCATTAACCAGAACCGGATGAATATCGAGTTCGTAAACTTGTGGGCAATCAACCACGATTTGTGAAATTCGAACTAAAAACTCAGATAACCCATGAATATCAATAGGCGTTGGCTGTTTCTGCAAACGAATTTTCCCACTGCTGATCGCACGAATAATTAAGTAGCGAGCGAGTGTCATATTTAATGGAGGTAAAGCCGCTTCGGCATCAATGGATTCATCCCATTCTGAGCCACCTTGACCAAGTAATATGACTGGGCCAAATGTGGTATCGTGTTTGACTTTAATTCTCAGCTCTTCTCCTCCGGCTAACTTCGCCATCGCTTGCACAAGTAATCCGTGAATACGTGCTGAGGGATAGGATATCTGACTACGATCAAGAATCGCCTGTGCCGCATTAGCGACTTCACTGCTGTTGCGCAAATTAAGCATGACCCCTTGAACATCAGATTTATGGGCAATATCAGGCGAGCGTAACTTTACTGCAACCGGGTAACCAATCGTCTCGGCAATATGAACCGCTTCACTGGCATCAGAAGCCATCCAAGTTGGTAGTACAGCAAAGTGGAACCATTTAAAAAAAGCCCCAATTTGATGAGTATCAAGATGAATCGACGGTTGCTCGACTAAATGCTCTTCAATCCAGTTTTTAGCGCTCGAAACTTCAGAAGAGTGTACCGCTTCAGCGGTACTGGGGGTTTCCATTAAATGTTTTTGATTTCGCCGGTACTCGACCAGATGCATGAAAGCCACAACGGCACTTTCAGGTGTACGGTATGTTGGAATACCAGCGTGAGTAAAAATTTGCCGCGCAGGTCGTGCGGTAAGCTCACCAGACCAATTGGTTAAAATATTAAATCGGCGTGCTCGAGGGTGATTTTTGAGCAACTCTACAATGGCTTGAGCCGTTTGTTGGGAATGAGCAATCGCAGAAGGAGAATGCATAATTAAAATAGCATCAACGTCATCACTCTCTAACACTATGTTTAATGCCGTAATATAACGTTGAGCATCAGCATCACCCACGATATCAATTGGATTGCCGTGCGACCAACTAGGAGGGAGGTTCTGATTTAGCTCATTGTAGATATCAGGGCTCAATTTAGCCAATTGCCCACCTCTCTCAAGTAAGGCATCAATGGCCATAATAGCAGGCCCGCCGCCATTGGTTATAATGGCAAGTCGTTCCCCTCTTAATGGCACGGCATGAGTTAGGGTTTCAACTGCGGCAAAGAGTTCGTGAGTATTATGCACGCGTAACATCCCTGTGCGTCGAATTGCTGAATCATAAATGCTATCGAGTGTATTATCACCGCCAGTATGTCTTTGGGCGGCTTTTCGTCCAGCGGCCGTTCTTCCACCCTTTAAGACTAATATCCGTCGATTGCGTGACGCGGCACGCGCTGCCGATAAAAAACGGCGAGCATCTTTAATCGTATCAACGTAAAGCAAAATAGCATCAGTATGCCTGTCTGTGCTTAAGCAATCGAGCAGATCGGAAAAATCAATATCACTGGCATTACCGAGGGAAACAAAAGCAGAGAAGCCTATCTGTTTATCATTGGCCCAGTCTAAAATTGTGGTACACACCGCTGCCGATTGAGAAATAAAAGCAAGATTACCTTTGATCGCTGTCACTGGAGAAAAAGAACCATTGAAGTGGCACCAAGGAAGAATCAATCCTAGGCTATTAGGGCCAAGTATTCGCATGCCTGATCGTTTGGCTATATCGTTGCATTGCTGTTGTATTTCATGATCTTGGGCATCGTTGGCATACATATCCGCTGACAAAACGATGACATTAGATACGCCTTTCTCTGCCAATTGCTTGAACAGAGTGACATTCCGTGAAGCATGGGTACAAAGAATCGCGATATCAGGAATAACCGGAAGGGAATCGATAGTTTTATAAGCCAGAACGCCACAAACCGCAGGATAATAGGGGGTAACAGGCATGATTGCCCCCTCAAAACCACCTTGTAGTAAATTTTTCATCACGATATTTCCGGCCCGAAAAGTACGGACAGAAGCGCCGACCACCGCGACTGACTTTGGCGTGAGTAACTGACTCAAATTATTCATAATGCTTACACCTTAAGCGAGGGACACTCACTACTTTAGTGGGGAGATAAATCGTTCGAAAGTGCGCCAGATGGATCTATCCTAGTGAATTTTTCGTATCCCTGTTGGCGAATTTCACATGGATGTGATCATAACGATATAATATGAAAACAAGTTTGTGTCATAAATCACAGGATCACCCGAGATTATGCCAGAGGGTGCTTGATTCTGAGTCTCTCTATCGGCATGATTTACATTACTTTCTACTTAGAGTGTTATGAGTCCATGAAAAACGTTGCAATAGTCAGTTTGTCAGTTCTTCTCGCAGCCTGTGCCTCAGAGAGTTACATCACTGATGTCACTACTGAAAGTCATACAGAAGAGTTTGCGGTCGCGGAAGTACCAAAACCCGTGGTATCGGAACAAGGGACCGCTGAAGGTGTTTCTGAACAGAATGTTGAAATGAATGTCATCAAAATGGCGTCGGCAGAAGAGAAAAAAGTAGTCAAAATCAGTCCACAAACAGAGGCGAAACCAGCCGTTACTATCATTGCTCCAACAGATAAGCAAACTGCAATGAATCCTCGTTATGGGTTTACCATTCAAGTTGTAGCGGTGGGGTCACAAAATAAAGTGGATCAATTTGCCAATCAGCTCCCTAAAAGGGATCAACCTATTTGGGAAAATTATAAAGTCGTCAATGGTACCAAGTGGTATACCGTATTGTATGGAGATTATGCAAGCCGTTATGAGGCCGCTCAAGCGATTGAGACTCTTCCAGCAGAGTTTAAAGCGCTCAAACCATTTGTAAAAAGCCTTGATAGTATCAAAAATTCCGAATATCCAACGTTGAATAAACTGAATTAATCAGAAATATTGGTTTTCAACGGGCTATCAACTCAGTGAAGAGGCTTTATCCGTCTCTTTACTGTTTATTCTCTAGGCAGTTAAACCGTGGACAAGGTAATTAATTTATCCCAGTAGTGCACGTCTGTTTTTAATTGTCTATCATAGCGCAAGGTTACAAAACCAATTTGGTGTCATGGACAAATTTAATGATAAAAACAACGATCTTACTTCTGTGCGGCGGTGGCTCGTCGGAGCATGAAGTTTCTTTAGTTTCTGCAAATTACATACAGCAACAACTTTTGCTTACGCCTGATTTTAATGTGATTCGTGTGGAGATTAAACCAACAGGCTGGTTTACACTGTCTAATGAGTTAGTTTCACTGGATATCAATACTGCTTCACTTAATGGTGGAAACTGGTCAAAAAAAATTGATTTTGTTGTCCCCTGCATTCATGGTTATCCCGGAGAAACGGGAGATATTCAATCCTTACTTGAGTTAGCAGGTATTCCATATTTAGGCTGTGGACCGGAAGCAAGCTCAAATAGCTTCAATAAAATTACCTCGAAGTTATGGTATGACGCGCTAGGCATTCCCAATACGCCTTATCTGTTTCTGACCGAAAATAGTGCTACAACGAAAAAAAATGCAGAGCAAGCGTTTGAACAGTGGGGGGCTTTGTTTATTAAAGCGGCTAGGCAAGGTTCATCCGTTGGATGCTACAAAGTGACCGAATTAGAACAAGTGAGCCATGCGGTGGAATCCGCTTTTCATTACTCAGAGCAGGTTCTTGTTGAGCAAGCGGTTAAACCTCGCGAATTGGAAGTGGCCGCATATGAGTTAAGTGGTGAGCTTTATATTTCCAAACCGGGTGAAATCATTGCGCCTGATGATGCATTTTATAGTTACGAAGAAAAGTACAGTGCGGATAGTCATTCGAGAACCGAAGTCGAAGCAAAAAATCTCACGGAAGAGCAACGTGCATTAATTCATGCATGTGCTAAAAAAGTCTTTACCCATATGAAATTAAGACATCTTTCTCGAATCGACTTCTTTTTAACTGAGCAAGGGCATATCTATCTTAATGAAGTGAATACCTTTCCAGGCATGACCCCGATTTCGATGTTTCCTAAAATGCTAGAGCATAATGGACATAAATTTAGCGATTTCTTAGCAGATTGCGTTCACCAATCGCTTACTCGCACGGTTTAAAACGAACGAACTTTAGCTTTTCTACTTCTGCGGTGTGCAAATTTCCTAAGTATTGATTTGGCATCGCAGGGCTTAACCAACGGCCAAATTGTTGAATTTCTTTTGTTTTATACCCTTGTCGAGCCAATTCTTTAACCGCACCAATACGAGTCGACTGACCGGAAAAACGTAATTCAGGCTGAGAAAGAAGCCCTCCGGCTCGCCTTAAAATACGGAAGATAGACGAGTCATCAAGTCGTAGATGAGCGATATTGCCGTGCCGATCGATGGCTCTAAAAACTGGACCACTAGGTTCATTAACTATTTTTATCCATCTAAGTAATGCGCACTGAGCATTGGCAGATAGTGAATATTGCTCCGTACCAATATTCAGACATTGAATATTGGTACCATTTAAATCAATATGCTCAATTGTGAGTTGTTTAAGTTCTGAGCGTTTCATCGCACATTCAAACATCACATGATAAATCGCTAAGTCTCTTATATCTCTACTATTATTGCTACGTATTAATTTTTTATGCAAGCGATTCAAATGCAATCGAGTAAAGGATTCTGCTTGTTTTTCCTCTCCTTTTTTATCCAGACGAAAATGACGAAGTTGATTACGAACCTGAATACTGTTTGTGGGATCAGGCTGATTTAATAAGTAATGCACTATGCTTATAGTTACCACGTAACGTTTTAAGGTGTTATATTTTTTCGTTTTGGCTTGATGATGTATAAATTGATTAACAACTAAGCTTGAAGCGGGCAGTATCTGTACAGCATGTTGTTGGCCGTATTGAATAAATAAATTCCAGTCTTTAGTCAAAGCGAGCAAAGAGTTGTGCTTATAGTACGATTGTGTGAGTAAAACCATCTGCTCAGTGGAAATCGTATTACGAAACCGTTCAACCATTTGTTTTATTTTAATTTCATTACTGAGAGGTGTGAGGTTTTTTTTCATACTAATGCACTATAACTTAAGATATTACCAATAAATATACTTGCTAACCGGTCAGATACAATTATTATTTAACTATTAGCAATAACAAACAGAAGCGGATCTCTATGGCGATAGCAACTTACCGAGGATTTACCTTAAAGTCAGCACCGAATTCCAGTGAGGTCTGGCAAGTTAAAATAAAGACACACGTATTAACCGGAAACTTAGCGGCAGTTAAAAAGAGTATCGATTGGTGGTGTGATACCGCATCAATTATTGATCCAAGCGAATTTGAATCGGTAGGTAAAGCACGCGAAGAGGGTCATAAACCTACACAAGAGCAGTTTAATGGTTTTACTTTGAAAAATGATACAGGAGAGGCGAATGCTTGGTATTGTTTTTTCAATGGTCGCTTAATCAAAGGTTCTAAAATTGCTATTCAAAAACATATTGAAGCTCATCTGCTTGCTAAACAAAAAGCGGAAACTCAACTAAAGAAGTAAGAAAATGTTATGACATTGGTATATTCAACCGAAACAGGCCGTATTCAACCTGAACCAGAAAAAAAAGTACGTCGCCAAGGCGATGGTATTATTCGCATACATAAAGAAACTAAAGGACGCAAAGGAAAAGGTGTTTCAATCATAAAAGGACTAGACCTTGACGATGCACCGTTAAAATTGCTCGCGGCGGAACTTAAAAAAAGCTGCGGCTGTGGCGGCTCGCTAAAAGATGGAGAGATTGAGATTCAAGGTGATATGCGTGAGAAATTAAAACAGCTATTAGAGAAAAAAGGATTTGTTGTCAAACTAGCAGGAAGCTGAACTCTGTATTTACAAAGAAATTAATCTTTGCTCTGTATCGCATAATTAACTTTATTGGTCAGCCATGACAC
>NZ_WXWH01000043.1:0-27811 GCF_009904905.1 Vibrio sp. V30_P3S12P165
TTTTGCTCGTTGCGCGTAAGAGGGCATCTGATGCTGCTGCAAATGATGTTTTACGGTATTACGAGAAATGCCTAATTGACGGGCAATGTTACGAATGCTTTGGCCTTGTGCAAAGCGAACATGAATATCCACAAATGTCTCCTTGGTTAACATAAATCACCCGTATAAAAAATAAACGGATGATACCAAGTGGATCAGTTTTCGATGATCGTTAGTGGATCAGTTTTGCATGATCGGTGACATCAAGTTTCCTACTCATCCTCTAAAGAAGGCGCTGAAATAGTATTTAAGGATGAAATATGAAGAAACACGTTATTGCGATAGCGGTTAGTTTAAGTATCCCAATGGTAGCACATGCGATGGAGCCATGGAA
Source organism: Vibrio sp. V30_P3S12P165 (assembly GCF_009904905.1). Taxonomy (NCBI): domain Bacteria; kingdom Pseudomonadati; phylum Pseudomonadota; class Gammaproteobacteria; order Vibrionales; family Vibrionaceae; genus Vibrio; species Vibrio sp. V30_P3S12P165. Next base: position 374 of record NZ_WXWH01000043.1, read on the forward strand.
TAAAGATACTGTTTACAATTCGGGAGATCTAGTCACTCACCTTGGAGAGTCATTTGTATCTTCCTATTGGACACAAGGAACTGAGCCAGTAGTAAACGATATCTCTTGGGATGGCTGGATTCACATCAATGCAGATACGATTGACAACTATGAGCATGAAACACCTTATGCAGGAGGTTCAGTCGTGAACTTTGAAGGAGATATTTACCTAGCTAAATGGTGGGTTCAAGGAGAGTACCCTTCTAAGTCTGGCACTTGGCGTTTACTCGATGACTTAGAACCATCTCCAGACCCAGACCCAGACCCAGATTTAGACCCTAAATCTCCCGAGGCAATTGCGGGAGTTGATAAAGATAACAATGGAGTTCGTGATAGTTACGAAGTGGCTGTAACAGAGGCGTATCAAAACCCCCAAATTGTTCAACTGGCCATTAGCCTAGGTCTTGAATATACCGATATCAATGAAATTGCGTTTGATAAATCCATCCAGTTGTCAGTTGAGGATGCGACTAAAAAGTACAATGAAATTTTGGTCTTGGAAGAGTGTGCGGAGAAGTTGCTAAAAACAGGTGTTATTGAAATTACGCCACTAGAGCTGCATGCCGATACCTTGTACAGAGCGTTAACCTACCGAAACGGTAAAGAACGTATTTTCGAGCAGATGGAACACGATCTTGATGCGATTTTAACGATTGAGCAACCGTGTGTAGGGACAATGGCAGAGGAGGCGGTGAGATGAAAAAGCGCGCGACTATTCTTGGTTTGATGTCACTATTTTATGCTAGTACGAGTGCCGCTCAGTGTGAAGATAATGTCGATAAACTCCAGCTTGTCTACATCAACGGAATGTTTACTTCTTCAGAAGGGGCTAAGCAAAACGTAAGTGCTTTGAATCGATTCCAAGACAACTGTCTTTATACTGTAGAAAAGGCATCAGGCGTTAAATATTCCTATAACTACTCGGACTTCAAGCTCAAACGAATAGCCCACACTTGCTCATAGTAACTTTTAATAACCCCTAGATTGGTGACTTCGTATTACTTCTGGTAGGAGAAAGTAGTAATAATAGACAGTGCATGAGTATTTACTGTGAATTGCTTTGGGGCATTTTCGTGTTGTATCCCCCTTAACGACCTTGGACAAAACGGTTTAGAATTGCTGCCTAAATTTTTCAGCTATCAAACCCAAGTTATGCATGATAGTTCGATTACGGACTTGCTCATGAGCGTCAGGTGCAAGAATGGCGATTAACGGAAAACAACTAAGGTCATTCCAGCCTTGGCAATACACTAAGTGTTTATCACTCGTTTGGTAAAATTGGATAGAACTTAAGAACGGAGCATCACTAGCAGCTAAGTCAATGTGCCTAACTTCCTCTGACTTCAAGATCGGTAATGTATTGGGATGATCATAAGCTTCATCTCGACCAAAAAAATCTGGTTTTTGACCAGTCTCCTTATAGTATCTAAAGTCTTTAGTCAAAGATTGAAGCTCGCTTTCAGTAAGTGAATTAACTAAGATCTTATGCTTAAAAACTCTAATATTTAATGACTTACTCACTCTTGAAACTCACCCAAAATACTCTCATTAAGCTCTGTTAATGCTTGAGCATTCAGATCAGCAATGACTTCCAAGCGAGCACTCATTGGCCTAAATGATGAAACAGAGTCAGCATTCTTGCCTTCTAAAGCTTTTATCAGTCCTTCAAAAAAAGCGGCGCTCATCATATAACCAGCAGGCTCATTATTCGATAAAACTACGACTGGCTCCCCTGATAAACAATCTTTAAAATGCTTTCTAGCTTCGCTTGATGACACTGCTTTTTCTGCATAGATTTTACTTGTTTTCATAACACACCCGAGTACTTGATTGTGCATATAAGCATTGCATGCATGTTTGTACAGAATCAAATTGAAGTGTGTGCTGTCACGAAATGGGGCAAAAATCAGCTAGCCACGGCAGTTAGCTCAATGGTTGATAAATAAACTCTTTAATGTGCGGATTGTATTGGAGGTAAAAATAGAAATCGAATTCCTATGGAGTGAGTACGAATAACAGCGTCGTTCTTCAAGTTGATAAACTTACGGATGTGGTATAAGTGAGATGATTTCTTAGTTTAGCCGAAGATAGCGGCATGATTTTTGTTATAAATCTACAACAATATGACAAGAAGGGTGGAAGCCCCAGCCACATCCCGGCACACACGTCATTCGCTGTGGCTGCTTCCTTCCGGACCTGACCAAGTTCACGAACTAGTGTTGCGGGAGGACCAGAGCCTCCATAGTTCACTTTAACGCGTTGGCTAAAGAGTGCGTGAATTATCAGGCATCCCTAGTACTATTGCAACCCTAAATCCTGAGAAAAGCATACTCAATGAATTAACTGACCAGCAATTGAACAATTCGCCTAAAATGTAGCGTTTGAATACGGCGGTTCGATCAAGATATTGGTTCTTCGGTACTTTTTAATAGATAGTCCGTCATCCAAGCGGTCGATAGTAAGCATAGCCAAACCACAAAAACAGAATTAGGTACCTCTATGGCCGGAGAAATAACGACAGCCATAAATGCAATTGATGGCAACGTCCAACAGAGTAATTTGGCCCACTGAAATGATGACGCTTTGACTAACTGACTGATGATAGCGAGAAGTCCTGTTATGCACAAAGCCAGCAAAACAGCAAACGTTGCCTCCGCAATCCATAATGGAACAAGCAAAATTAACGCCCACCAATGACGATGTGGAGAGAATTTCCAACTATTGGCAGCCCACCAAATAGCCATCACGGAAAGTAACTGCAAAAAGGTCATACTGGGCGTTCCATCTAATTTTTCTGCCGACTGGGTAACCATTATCCCTACTTGCAAGGTCAGTAAAATCAACCCACTGACGGCCATAATGCCCATATTACTTGCCCGTGAAAAAGCAACCATCATCAGGGGAAACACGACCCACATACTGACCGATAATGCTGCTGGTTGATGCGCCAATGTGATGCCATACGTTGCCATGCCGATCAGCAGCACAAGACCAGCCAAACCACTGCGAGGAAGCACCCACAAAACCGGAATCAGTAAAGCAATGAATGGCAGCTCATGGGAACTCAAGCCAATGGTTTGTCCGCAAACCATGGCCAATACGATGGTGATCATAAATTGAAAGATGGACAATACCATACCCGCTCCTTATACCTATCCATGGTAACCATTGAACTAGGGCCTGTTAAGTATGGACCAATTTTGACAACAAATCTTTGCCGTAGTGCACCAAATTCCGTTTGTTGGTTAGTAACCTATGATGAAATGACCCGTTTAATCGGTTACTCTGGCTTTGCCCGTCAGGTAAGAAACATGTTAAGTCAATTGCCACAAGAGAGAAGAGAGCAAACTACAGCGCTGTGACGTCTTGTTGTACAAGTATCGTTTCAACATATTTCATAACGTCAATTCTCTCTTGACAACGATTTGATCTCTTTCACAAAATAGCGATTCCGACTTAAGTCGTAAACGAATTTTAGTCTGCAAGCAACCATCATTAGGTAAGGGTCATGAGTCAACCATTAAGCGAATTATTACGCCTGCTACAGCTTGAAAAGCTTGAAGAAGGTTTATACCGAGGAGAAAGCGAAAACCTTGGTTTACCCCAGGTCTATGGCGGGCAAGTCATTGGTCAAGCGCTCTCTGCTGCACGTTACACGGTCGATTCTGATCGCACCGTTCACTCCTTCCATAGCTACTTTTTGTATCCCGGCGACCCTGAAAAACCAATTATTTATGATGTTGAAAACCTGCGTGATGGAAGAAGCTTTAGTACCCGAAGGGTGAAAGCCATTCAAAATGGTCGACCTATCTTTTATCTCACCGCTTCTTACCACATCAACGCAACTGGATTTGAACACCAAAAAATCATGCCTGATGTTCCGGGGCCTGAAAACTTTGCCTCAGAATCTGAATTGGCTGCGCAAATTGCCCACCAATTGCCAGAATCTGTTCGTAATATTTTTTGTGGTGAAAAGCCGATTGAGATGCGCCCAGTCACGGTCATCAACCCACTCAAACCACACAAAGCCGAGCCAAAACAGTATTTATGGATCCGTGCGAATGGCGAAGTACCCAATGAACCATTGATCCATCAATATTTACTCGGGTATGCCTCCGACTGGGGTTTTTTAGTCACCGCGTTACATCCTCATGAAGTGTCATTAATGACACCGAAATTTCAAGTTGCCACTATCGATCACTCTATTTGGTTCCATCGACCATTTAAGATGGACGAATGGCTGCTATACGCAATTGAAAGCCCTACCGCCAGTGGTACACGTGGTTTAGTCCGAGGTGAAATCTATAATCAGAAAGGTGATTTAGTTGCCACCGCTATCCAAGAGGGCGTAATGCGCTTTAAGTAATATACCCTTCCTACTTGAAGCTGCAGGGGTGTTGGCTACATTCTTTCACCCCAATCACATAGCCTGTCTATGCTCATGGGGATGATGAGAGCCATCCGTGGCCCTCACCAAAGGCCAGCCTACGGCTGTTCAAATTTGTTCCAGACAAATTTGTCACTCACTTGCCGCCTACCTGCAACTCCAAGTTGTTTGGGTATAGCATATTACAGCGGTAAAGCGGTGGTGTATTTCAAAGACTCCATCGCAAAGGTCGAGGTCACATTATTTAATCCATCCACTCGGTTAACGAGCTTTTTATAAAACTGGTCAAAGTGCTTCATATCTTTGACCAGTACTTTCATCATGTAGTCATACTCCCCTGCCATGCGATAAAACTCCATCACCTCCGGATATTCAGACACGGTTTCAGCAAAACCTTGATACCACTCATGCGAATGATCATTGGTTTTTACCATCACAAAGGCAATAAATGACAAGCCTAGTTGTTCAGGATCAAGTAAAGCCACTCGTTGCTTAATAATTCCCGATTCTTCTAGTTTTTTTAAACGCTTCCAACAAGGCGTTGTGGTCAAGTTGACCGCTTCGGCTAATTCATTGAGTGATAAAGTCCCATCTTTTTGCAACATCGATAATAATTGCCTATCCACTTTATCCAATGACATCCCCCCAGTGATAGAAAATATTTCTATAAAAGTAGCAAAACACAGGTAAATTAACCAACCTTTTCTCTACACCATGAGGTTAAATTACCTATATATTCTCATGACTTTCTGATCCATTTATGGACAGTTGAGAGTGAATTAACGTGCAAGATAATTAGGAAGAACCCTATGTGTACCGATCATCAATGGATTAACAATGCGATTCGTAAGATAGAAGCGGATTTTCAACGCTCTGCTGATACGCATTTAATCAAACTCGACCTTCCCTGTATTTCTGGCGTCGATCTTTATCTTAAAGACGAAAGTACCCATCCAACAGGGTCACTTAAACATCGCTTAGCTCGCTCTCTGTTTCTTTACGCTATTTGTAATGGTTGGGTTGGCCCTGATACGCCAATTATTGAATCTTCATCTGGAAGTACTGCTGTTTCTGAAGCTTATTTTGCTCGCTTACTTGGTTTGCCTTTTATTGCCGTCATGCCTAAATGTACTGCGCATAAAAAAATTGAACAAATTGAATTTTATGGTGGCAAAGCGCATTTAGTTGAGCGAACTGATCAGATTTACGCGGAATCTCATCGACTAGCTCAAGAATTAAATGGCCATTATATGGACCAATTTACTTATGCTGAGCGAGCCACTGACTGGCGCGGAAACAGCAATATCGCCGATAGCATTTTTAAACAAATGCAAAAAGAAGAATATCCGATTCCTACTTGGATCGTGATGAGCCCAGGAACGGGAGGAACCTCGGCTACCATTGGTCGATTCATTCGTTATCAACAATACAACACTAAACTATGCGTGGTAGACCCAGAAAACTCGGTCTTTTTTGACTATTATCACACCCGCAATCATGCGCTGACCTTAGAATGCGGCAGTAAAATTGAAGGAATTGGCCGGCCGCGAGTTGAACCCAGTTTTATTCCAAATGTCATTGATGAAATGCGAGTTATCCCAGATGCTGCGAGTATTGCGACCATTCATTGGCTAGAAACCATCTTAGGTAGAAAGGCTGGTGCTTCAACAGGCACTAATTTATACGGCGCATTATTATTGGCCAGCGAAATGAAGCAACGAGGCGAACGTGGATCCATTGTGACGTTACTGTGCGATAGTGGCGATCGGTATCTCGATACGTATTACAACCGTGAGTGGTTAAAAAACAATATTGCTGACCTCTCTCCTTATCTGGCCAAGCTAGAAACATTCCAATCTTCTGGTATTCTCGACTAGTTTTATACTATCCAAACTAAAGTTACAATCGGTCTAAAGCTATAGCCAGTTTAAAGCTATAGCCAGCCTAAAACTATAGAGAGGTATCATACCTCTCTGATGCTTTATATCAAAAACATGACGCCTCCTTGACTCGCTCAACATAAATGACCGCCATAATAACCCCATCAACAACCACTTGAGTATGGATAAAGGAAAGGCATGATGAAAAAAACATTTTTCGCACTGAGTGCACTGACATTAATGTTGGCTGGCTGTGATAATACCGAGCCAACGGCGGCTACAACAGAGCCTGCGATCTCCTCACACAATGGCTCACAGACAGAGGCGGCAATCGATGAAACCTTTACCTCAGAGCACACCGCTTATAATAGCCTTGATTGGCAAGGCACTTATCAAGGTGTCCTTCCTTGCGCCGACTGCGCAGGAATAGAATATACCTTGACTCTAAATGACGATCTAACCTACACCCTAACTGAAATTTATCAAACGGATGAGGAAACTAAACCCTTGACTAGCACAGGGAAATTCCACTGGGATAAAAATGGTAGCGTGATTACCTTAGAAGATGGGTCCGACTCTGCTAACCAATATTTCGTAGGAGAGAATATTTTGATGAAATTGGATATCAACGGCGAAAAAATCACCGGTGATTTAGCCACACTCTATCATTTGAAAAAACAATAACTGATTCACTGTCACTTCAAGTAACCATAAAGCGCTGGCCAATGGATCACTAGCGAGCGCTTTATGGTTACTGTTGAGCCTGATTAAGTTACTCACGGGTTAAATAGTCTATTTGGCTTAACCATTGCGTCGCCAGTTCGTGGTAACGGGTACCAGCTAGACGCTGAAAAGAATCTCTCGCGCTATCCCAACGTTTTAATTCAAACTCACTAATGGCAGCGAGCAACAACCAGTAATGATTATTTTCATGACTTGCCTCTAGTCGTTTAAACAAATCGGCAGCCTGCTGCCAGTTACCTTGCTGATAAGCTAATAGGCCCTGTAGCGCATAAGTATCTTTTTTCTCTGATTTTGCTAACCATTCTGCTGCTTTAACTTTATCACGGGCTAATAAATAACTTTGCGTCAGCAAGGGTTGATAACGGGGATGATCACTGAGTTGAGGGTGTTGCTCTAGTACTTGTATCGCGCGATCAGGCGCATGAAAACGCAACAATAACTGTGCATATAACATCATACTTTGCTGTGGCAGACGATTCGCTTTATAAGCACTACCTAATGCATTCACCGCTTGCTTTTCCTGATCTAATTTTAAGAATGAGTAAGCATATTTTTCCCAATATTCAGCGTTTTCCGCATACTGAGAAACCAACCAGCGCAGTACTCGATTAGCATTATGCCAATCCCCTTGTTGCTGATACAAGGCGAGTAAAAAGCGTTCTCTTTGCTCAGTGTTCTGATACTCAACAGCACGTTCCATTGCTTTGGCTGCATCACGATAAGCTTGTCGGTGGAATAAACTGTATGCCTTTAACGAGTACAGCTCAGCAGACTGAATTGCCGACGCATTCTCTTCTATCGCTTGCATTGCAACAAACCAGTTATCAACCCGCTCAATAACGGTGTTATAGCTCTGAGTTTGATAATGCAATTGGGCTGACAAGTTCAGCAGTTCAGGTTTACGTGCCTTATCTTGATTAAGCCTTAATAAAGACTCTACCGCAACAGCTGCACAATCGTATCGGTTGAGTGCAACGCATGCTTGGAGTTGCAAGTGAGCAGCCATCTGCTGAGATTGCTGATCTGAAGATTGTACTTGTTGCACAAATCGCTCGATCGCACTCAATGTCGTCAAAGGATCTTTTTGCAGCTGCATTTGCAATCGTTGGTAAGTTTGATAATCGTCAACCTCAAAACTGACACAAGGCAGAGAAACAGCCAACCCCAAGGCGAGTAAACTATGTTTCCAATTCATAACGTATCGTGATCCTTTGCCATTGTTTTTCTTCGGGTGCCACAAATCGCCAACGAATGACCGCTCGTTTCGCTGAGCGAGCAAATACCCCAGGCGGCTCTTCTGCTACAACTTTAATCTCTTGTGCTCGCCCCTCTTGATCAAGATAAAGATCAAGTGTGACAAAGCCTTCTATCCCATCCCGTTTAGCTTTCGCCGGATAACGAGGTGGGATCTGAATGACAGGTTTAGCCTGTGCCATCGCGCTGCTGATCATACTGCCAACCCCATTCCCTTGCGGACTAAAAGTCAGATTGACGATTTGTAAATCAGGCTTATTGGTTTCTATTGGCACCTTCATATTGGGTAAAGCTACTGAAGAATCAAATGCTAAGGTTGATAAATTCAATATGGTTGGTGGCGGTGGCATCGAGGCACTTTGTGGTGCTTGGCTAACGTCAACCGATTGATCTTGCTCTGGTTCCATATGCTCAAACGGCCTGGTATGAAAAACCGTTGACAAATGAATCGAGTGAACGCGATCAACCTTTTGATTGCCAAGTGTTAGCCAATACATAAGCCAAACTAGCGCAAAATTGATCAATAGAGCGATGAACCACGGTTGTTGCAACCAGCGATAGGGTAGCCATTGGCAATGGTTAGGATTCTGTAGCCACAGCGACATTGTTCACCCCTGCAATTCTAACTTTATCAATAACTTGGATAAGACGCCCACTATTAACTGATTTATCGACATCGATCACAACAGACACATTATTTGCTTGGGTGACTTTTTGTTTAATACGGCTTGTTAACATCGCGACCTCGACCGCTTGATTATCTAACCAGATTTGCCCCTGTTCATCGACCGACACGGTGACAGAAACACTAGAAAGGCTATCTGTAATCTGACTATTGGGACGCTCAACCTTGATCTGATTCTGCTGCTGGAATGATGCTGATAAAATAAAGAAAATCAGCAAGATAAATACCACATCGATCAAAGGAGTCATGTCTACATTGGCTTGCTCGCTTGACTCTTCACTATGACGAAAACGCATTTTGCACCTCGAGTTGACGACGCAAACTCGCTAAGTAACGGCGCTTACGCTGGTTTAAGTGATGAACAAAATAGACCCCCGACAGCGAGGTGACTAAACCCGATAGCGTGGTAAGTAATGCTTGTGAAATCCCACCAGATAACTGACGTTGTATATCCAGTTGATTAAGCTGCTGAAAACTCTCAATCATCCCGTCGACCGTGCCAAGTAAACCCAACAGAGGTAACACCTTGACTAAAATTGATATCCAAGGAATCCCTTGATTTAACTGTTGCTCTGCTTGATTTAACCAAGCACGACAAACCGATTGATACCGATGATTCGATAACCCAATTTGCAAATTATATTGCCTCGTTATCTCAGGCACAAAGCGAGCGCGACAACGACTTTGATGACGATAAGCTTGTGCTATCAACCACCACATCACTATCGATAAGGTCATAACCCCCCAAACTAAAGGGCCAGCAGTATAAATAAAATTCAGCATTTATCCCCCTGAACGTCAGCTTGCTGACGGATCACTATCAACCCCGCGCTCTGCTGTTCCAGCACCTCAATCAATTGAGTACTTTGAGCTTTTAACCCGCAATGCAGCAGAAGCAGTGGCACCGCGACAATCAGGCCCATCTCTGTGGTTAATAAAGCTTGTGATATACCGCCAGACAACAGTTGGCTATCAGCACTGCCATGCTCAGTAATCATGCGAAATGTTTCGATCATCCCCCCAACCGTCCCCAAGAGACCAAGCAGCGGCGGAACACTCGCAAAGACAGCAAGGCTGCCTACACCGATTTTAAAACTGGGTACTTCCTTGAGTACCGCTTCATCAATCACCGCTTCAAGCTGTGCACCCTGACATTTTTCGCTCGCCAGTATCACTCGCCCTAAAGCATTCCCCGCATTGGCTTGATGCGCCAATATTTGTGTATCAATCTCACGCTTCGCTTTTCTCAATGCCAAACCACGAACCACTGCAATTGCAACACCAATCATGCCGATCAATACGATCATAACCCCAACCACACCGGCTGGTTTGATACGCTCTAACCAAGTCGGTGCATTCGCTTGCTTATCAAGCAGTGCTCCAAAACTTGGGTCAATAAGCATCTGTTGTTGATCCATCCCTACGGTGGGTTGAGGTGCCATCTCCATCCAAGTTTTTTCACTTGGCAAATAGCGTAGCCAGCGTGGGCGATCCTTCATCACATACGCATTAAATGGGCCAAACTGAGTCACCTGAGCCAACTGCTGCTCACCATTTGCCAGCACAATGGATTGCTTACTGCGCAGCACCTTACTGGTAAAAACTGACTGTTCCAGCAACGCCACCCACAACCGCTTAATATGCGCCAGATCAACAGACTGTTCTTTTTTAGCCATAAACCCAGATTGGTCAAAGAGCCACAACCCATGAGGTGAAACACGCTGCATCATTAAATCGCCATGTTCGACCACGTGCTTAAAGACACTATTCATCGATTCACGTTGTGTTTTATATTGTGCTCTTCTCTGTTTCAAAGACGCTTGTAGCTGCAAAATACGATCTTCCAGTGCTATATTATTCGCATTGGTCTGTTTTAGTTTGTCTTGAGCACGAGCCAGCATGTGGCGTGCATCTCTTAACTCTCCAATTACCTGTTTAATCCGTTGATCAGCTTGCTGTTTTTCAATCAATGAACCTTGCTTTACTTGTTCTAGTACTCGATCCAATTCAGAGGCGAGCACACTCGCTTGCCAGCCAATCGCCAGCGCTAACATTAGCCATACTGATTTCATTACATGGTCTCGATTTTCACTGCTGGAAGAGTGAGAAGTGTAGGTAACTGCTGGCCCTGTGCGACCTGCGCTGCGTGTTTTATGGAGCGGATCCACTCTGCTGATAACGGTTGCCAACCTTGATCCCATACACCCGCTTTGGCTTCATCCGGCGTAAAGTAATAAAAACCTAACCGCCCGACTCGAACAAAGTTAACCAAATTACCATCCAGTTTCCCTTGCCAACTTTCCGTGGTATAGCCGTAACTGAGTTCGACCTGATAGGCATCAAGTACAGAGAGAGTTTTTTCACCTTCAGATAAACTTGCATCAAACAACTGGCGGCGTAAATTTTCAATTCTTGCCTGGCGCTCTGCCAATAAAAAAGGCGCATCTGCTGCGACAAATTGCGCCAAAGAGACAACCATGTCTTCCAATAATGGGCCTAACATCATACGAGTTAAACGAAGTTGAGCTTGGCTTTCGTCCATCGCCACTAAGGCATTTTCAAGTTGAGCGACTTGTTTTACTAACAACTGGTGATACTTATCGGCCAACTGTTGTGCACGGATCACTTGGCGATATTGTTCGATAACCTCAAGATGTTTATCATCAAGACCTTCCACCTTGATTTGTGCCTGTTGGCTAGCGATTAATCCCTCTGAATCTTGTTGCAAAATCTTATCTATTTTTTCAGCAACCGCGTTCCCTGACGCAGCCACACAACCCATAACCCAACACAATCGTACTCGATTCCGTATTTGCTTCTTCGTTATCAATACCAACCTGACCTCTCCGACATTACTCTCATCCCCAAATAACTTGGCGTTGCAAATAAGCGGTAAGTGAATGACAAACGTGCACAGCCAAAGGCTGGTCTTGGATGAAGACCAAGAATGATTTTCACACATGAGCATAAATACACGATGTGATGAGGACAAACGAACGTTGCCAATACCGCTGCAGCTTCAAGTAACCAGGAGATAGTTAATTACCGTCATTTTCCGACAAATGCGTACATCGTCTGTGGGAAAAAATGGCATCAGTCTAAAAATTTACGGCGAAGACTATCATCAAATACAAATGATAACAATTATTATTCTTTATTGATATTTTGAATAGATGATCAACTGGTTGGACACAATAAAAACAAACGATACCCAAACAACTTGGAATTGCAGGTAGACGGCAAGTGAGTGTCCCCTCAGTCAAAGATGACCGAAATAAAACTGAGCTCCAAATAGCATAACGCCCAAGACAAGCTTGGGCGTTAATCAATATGATCGGGGAAAAGGTTAATTAACCTTGAATACCAACAATCAACCACGGCGCATTGGGTACGCTAAGATCACGTTCTAAATGCCAAATATCTTGGATATCTTCTTCAATCTGCTCGCCAGCGTCACGATATCGTCCACTAAACTGTAAGCTTAATTGAGCTTTGTTCACATCATAATCGGCACGGACAATTTCCGCATCAACATACATGACATCGGTTTGTGGTTCGTGATCTAGCTTGGCACGCTCTGCTTTTAAATCTTCAAATAAGCTAGCTGAAACATATTCTTCTATGGTTTCAAGCTGATTATGATTCCAAGCCCCTTGTAAGATTCGGTAATGCTCGCGAGCACCATTAATAAATGCAACCTTATCAAATCCAGGTGGATAGTTATGAGGGACGTCGCTATGCCTTTGCCCACCAAAACCACCAGTAGGATTTGTCTGTTCAAAGTTGTGTACATTAGGCTGATTGACACTACTATACGCTGGCTGCTGATGTTGATTGATCGATGTTTGTTTGGCACCGAGTAACCCCCGCATCAGTTTAAAGATCACAAAAGCAATTAAGCCAATGATCAAAATATCCATAAACTGGATTCCTTCAAAGGCTCCGCCAAAGAAAGCAGCCAGTAATCCTCCTGCCAATAAACCACCCAGCATTCCGCCCATTAAACCTTTCTTATTCGACGTTGCTGCGGTCGTTTTTGCGGTGTCTTGCTGTTTTAATGTATTGGTATTTTGTTGTTTCTGCGCTGGGGCAGTTTTAAAGCTTTTACCAAATGATTTACCACCACCAAACTTTTTTGCGTCAGCGTGCGGTACGACCATCACAGATACCATCAGTAAAGCCATAAAAGAGAACAGACGTTTCATATTTATCCTTAAGCACTAGAAAGCTGTGTTACACACTATCATCATATCTGGTTCACTAAACCAAGCAAACTATTTGACTTTATTGACATGTATCAGAATATTGCAGCGCGATTCAGTTGACGCCCTATAAGGGGCTGTTTAGAATATCGAACATTGTTCATTTTTTTATTCTGCGAATTTAGTAGTCTATTATGGCCCGACGAAACGATCATACTCGAGAAGAGCTGGTCTCTTTAACCCTGAAAGCAGCCAAAGAGTTTTTGAGTAAGCATTCCTACCATGAAATGAGCTTACGCAAAATAGCCGCCATGATCGGGTATGTCCCAAGTACGCTGGTTAATGTTTTTGGTAACTATAATTTACTCTTGCTACATGTTGTGGCACAAACACTCGATGAATTGGCTTATGAAGCTAAATTAGTGGTCAGTCAATGTCAGGATCCGAAAAAGGCGCTGTACCTATTAGCCATTTGTTATCATGATTTTGCACACAAAAATCCTTATCGCTGGCAATTGATTTTTGAACACAATATGAATGGTGAGGTGTTACCAGAATGGCAAGCTGAACGAATTGAACAGATGACCAGTATGCTAGAAGGGCTATTGCAGATCATCGCACCGCATAAAACGCAGAACGAAATATTACGCACAAGCCGTGTATTATGGGCTGGCGTTCATGGGATAACCTTACTGAGTGTCGATGATAAATTCTTTGCTAAACAGCCGGTTGATGGTAAAGCGTTGATCGACGATCTTCTCACTCAATATTTGTCTAATTGGTAAGGTTAAGGAACACTAATGCCGCATTCTCAGTCATCGTTGTTGACTCAGCAGCGCTTCCTTCCCTACTTCATCACTCAGTTTTTTGGGGCTTTCAACGATAATATTTTTAAAAACGTTTTGTTACTGCTTGTTGCATTTGCCAGTGCTGATACTCTTACGATTTCCAGCCATCTTTTTATCAACCTCGCTGCCGGGTTATTTATTCTTCCTTTTTTCCTCTTTTCTGCCTCAGCGGGTGTGTTAGCTGATAAATATGAAAAATCAGAGTTCATTCGCCGTGTGAAACTGTTTGAAATCGTAATTATGTGTATCGGTGCGGTCGGTTTTATCACTGAAAACTATCTCTTACTACTGATCATGTTATTTCTGATGGGAACGCAATCAGCATTTTTTGGCCCAGTGAAGTATGCCCTGTTACCTCAACAACTCAAAACCCACGAACTAGTCGCTGGCAATGCCTTGGTTGAAACCGGTACTTTTTTAGCGATTTTATTGGGTACGCTTGGTGCTGGAGTGATTGCTTCTGCGGATCATGCACTGATGATTGCTGCGGGATCTGTTGTGCTATTTGCGGTATTGGGCTACATTTCTAGCTGGTTTATCCCTTCAGCTCCGGCTAGTAATCCTCACCTGATTTTTCAATGGCAACCGATACAACAAACACGCAAAACACTTGCAATTGCTAAAAGTGATCGCACCATTTTTCAAGCAATGATGGCGATCAGCTGGTTTTGGTTTTTAGGCGCGACTTATCTCACCCAATTTCCTAACTTTACCAAGCTTTTTCTCAATGGTGGTGAAAGCGCCGTCTCATTTCTACTGGCGCTATTTTCTATCGGGATCGCCATCGGTTCATTGGCCTGTGATAAACTTTCAAATCATCGCATTGAGATTGGCCTTGTGCCGTTAGGCAGTTTTGGTATTAGCCTTTTCGGATACTTAATGGCAAGCAGTATTCCTGCCACTTTACCTGCATTTGTTCACTTTGACGATTTTATTGGCTATGCCGCACTCTGGCCCCTGTTTAGTTATCTGTTATTACTCGGAGTATCAGGAGGGATTTTTATCGTCCCACTCTACGCCTTAATGCAGCAACGAGCCAAAACGACCGAACGAGCGCAAGTGATTGCAGCACTCAATATTTACAATGCACTGTTTATGGTGGGGAGTGCTCTACTCGGTATTCTTTGTTTAACACTTCTATCACTCAGCATTCAGCAATTATTTCTTTTACTGGCGGTACTCAATTTTTTAGTCGCCATTTATCTGTTCTTACAGGTGCCTATTTTTGTGGTTCGTTTATTGGTATGGGCGCTGACTCATACTATTTACCGCGTAAGACATAAGCATTTACACCATCTTCCAGAACAGGGAGGTGCACTGATTGTTTGTAACCACGTCAGCTATATGGATGCCTTATTGCTGAGTGCCGTTTGCCCGAGATTGATTCGCTTTGTGATGGAAGAGGATTACGCTAATCTTCCGATTTTAAGACGCTTTTTACGTCGCGCTGGCGTGATCCCTATTTGTGCCAATAAACGCAGCTCTATTCGTCGCGCTTTCGCTCATGTTGAACAAGCGCTACAAGAAGGACACTTGGTTTGTATTTTTCCTGAAGGTCGCTTAACGTCTGATGGTGAGATGAATCCATTTATGCGTGGGATGGACGTAATTTTAAAACGCAGCCCCGTACCGGTTATTCCAATCGCGATTAAAGGCTTGTGGGGCAGCTTCTTCAGCCGCTACCAAGGTCGAGCTTGTGTTGGTTTTCCGCGTAAATTATGGTCAAAAATTGAAATTGAAGTAGGAGAACCGGTTCCCAGCAGTGACGCATCAACCGAATTGATGCAACAACGTGTGGCCCAATTACGTGGTGACAGGCAATAAGAGCGGTTAACCTGTTTGGCTGTCGCGACAGCCAAAAAGCTGATTTACCATCTCACTGACTACAGTGTGCGATATTGCAGATAATGCTCGGTCAGCCAATCTTTCAGCGCCTGACGAGAAACTTTAATACCTTGATGCATTAGTGATTCAGGCATTGGTAAATAGTCAATGGGCCATTTAAACTTTTCTAGCCGAGTTGCACACCATTCATTCCCTTGCGCCACTGAAAAAGGCAATGTACTTTGTATCATCGCCAGTGGACGCGCACCAAAGATCTCATCGGCAACTGGGACAATAATTGCTTGTTGAATCGCTGGATGGCGATTAAGTATCGCCTCAATTTCTTCGCAATGGATATTTTCGCCTCCCGAGATAAACTGGTTATCTGCTCGGCCGATGATCACCAATTCATTCTCTTGCCAGTAGCCTAAATCTTTACTATCAAACCAACCCTGAGCATCTTTTAATGGTGTTAACTGACTGTGATAATAGTAACCACTCGCTAAGGTATCTCCTCCGATGTAAATACGCTTATCGTGCAGCTTGATGGTTCGCCCTGCTAACACATGGCCAGCACTAGGGTGGTTGTCAACTCGTTTTGCCGTGATCGTCGACGCCCCTTCTGTCATCCCATAGCCCAACCAAGTATCTATGCCCCGCTCTGCGGCTTGGTCAGCTAATAACGGCGGAATGTGACTTCCTCCCAACAAAACTCGGGTGAGTGTCAATGGCTGTTCATTGTCGAGCAGGCGTTTCAGTTGAGTGGCCACTAGTGAGGCATGGCTTACTCCTTGTATATCTCGCGCTAAATCGCCACTACCTATTTTTAAACACGCGCCAGAGTATAACCAACGGTAAATAATGGCTAATCCCGAAACATGATACAAAGGCAGGCTCAATAGCCAAGTATCTTGCTGAGTAAATGAAAACTCTCGCAGCAATCCTTCAGCAGATGCAAAATGTTGCTGGTGTGTATGGGCGACGGCTTTAGGTTCACCAGTTGAACCAGAGGTAAAAAGTAGTGTCGCTAATTGTTCAACCTGATAGCACGACCGCTGGCATGGCGCGCTAAACTCGACCTCTGAGTTTATTCTTAACCGTTTTATTTTCGGCCACTGCTGTAATAAGGTTGACTCAGCGACCCCAGCCGAGGGCGCGAGCCACAACCACGGTTGACCTGCGCCATACAGTGTTGCCAGTTTATTACATAATGAGGTGATAGGCTGAGGCATGGTCAACGCACAAAGTATTCCCTTTTGCATTGCAGCGAGTAACAAGAATACCGTCTCTGGATGGTTTTTCCCAACCAAGGTCAACACGTCACCTTGGGTCATGCCTGCCTGTTGCAAAAAACGAGCATATTGATTGATCACTCGAGTCAATTGTAGCCAAGTAAGTTGCTGATGCCCCGACAATAACGCGACTCGTTGTGGATCATGTCGTTGCCAAGGTGTCATGCCGACTGCCAAACCAACGTTTGCTGATCTAATGGCATTACCGGTAAATCACATCCCGGCCAAGCAACCTCTAACTGAGCGCTAAAAAGGCCGATGGTGTCTAATCCGGGAATCTCATTCGGTAAGTGAGCGTGAGCAAAACGGGCTAATTGGGTCAACCCTAAGCTTGATTCAATACTTGAGCTAATCACCACTTGAATACCTAAAGCCTGCGCTTTGTTAATCAGGCCGATACAGCACTCAACTGAGCCAATTAATGTGGGTTTAATGACGATCGTTTTTACCCCGGTTAAATCCTCAAGTTGAAAATCATCACGGCGTATTGCGTGTTGCAAGGTTTCATCCCACGCAATGGCAATTCCCGTATCAATAGCAAAAGAAAGGCTATCACTTGGTATTTGGCAGGGCTCTTCTATAAAGGCAATCCGCCCTCTTAACGAGGGAGTAATATAATGCGCAAACTTGGTCGCTTTTTCTTTACTCCAAGCACGGTTTGCGTCCAATCGTAAATAAAGTTCAGGCATCGACTCTAAAAATAGATTCACTAACATTCCATCGCGAATCGGTTCGTAAAGCCCAACTTTAACTTTTGCTATCTTTTGCCCAGGCATTGCATTCAACTGTGGGATTAACTCGTCGGGATCGCCAGTACATAACGGAGCAACTTGGTACTGACCAGCTTGCGGCAAACCATCAGCGAGTTCTAACTCTGCCATAGAGAGGCCAAACGCGACCGATGGAAAAAGGCGATCCAAACATAGCGATTGACCGTTGACCCATAATGCTAGCTGCTCTTTCGCTAACGCCCCAGCTTCTTCAAGTGACTCAAGACTAAATCCAGCCAAAGGAGCAATTTCACCCCGACCGATTTGACCATTTTCATGCAACTCAACGATAAACCCAACCCGTTCTGTTAGCTTTTCATTACGGAGGACCACTCCGCTATCCATGGGTAATCGATATTGGTACAGTTTTGCGCTGCGCCTCATACTGTCATATTCCTTTGTTGTGAAAAGTAATCACCGCCGCGACTACGCCGCAGTGATATTTAGCAAGTTGCCGACCTTTTTATGGGTTCCGAGGAAATTTATTAAAGTTAGGACGACGCTTCTCATTAAAAGCATTTCGGCCTTCTTGGCCTTCATCTGTCATGTAAAATAACATGGTGGCATTGCCCGCTAATTCTTGTAAGCCCGCTTGACCATCACAATCAGCATTGAGCGCTGCTTTTAGGCAACGTAATGCCATTGGGCTATGTTGTAACACTTCACGACACCAGCGAACGGTTTCTTTTTCCAAGTCAACAACAGGAACCACTGTATTGACTAATCCCATCTCTAACGCTTCTTTGGCATCGTAGAAACGGCATAAAAACCAAATTTCGCGCGCCTTTTTTTGCCCAACGATACGCGCCATATAAGAAGCTCCCCAACCGCCGTCGAACGAACCAACTTTCGGCCCAGTTTGACCAAATTGGGCATTATCCGCCGCTATTGTTAGATCACACATCATGTGCAAGACATGTCCACCACCAACGGCCCACCCAGCAACCGACGCGATGACCGGTTTTGGACACGTACGAATTTGTCGTTGAAAATCCAACACATTAAGGTGGTGAGTACCGGTATCATCTTGATAACCGCCGTAATCACCTCGAATTTTTTGGTCGCCACCAGAGCAAAAAGCATCGTCACCTAATCCGGTTAAAATAATGACCCCCACCCCTTCGTCATAACGTGCATCAGCTAACGCATGAATCATCTCTTTCACTGTTTGGGGACGAAAAGCATTGCGCACTTGGGGGCGTGCAATGGTGATTTTAGCTATCCCGTCTGGCGATTTGTGGTAATGAATATCTTGATAAGTGTCAGTACAATCGTGCCAGACCACTGGCGCATAAAGTTCTTGTTCTGAAATGCCTACTGTTTTAGCCATGGTAATTTCCATTGTTGTTGTCACCTACACCTCATGCAGGCGTAAGTAGCCGTTTTTTTACTATCTGAGCAAATGCATCAGGTTGTTCATGATGTACATTATGCCCAGCATGGTCGATAACACTGTAGCTCAACCCGCTGTGCTCTGCGAGCTGACGAAATTTTTGATCGTGTTGCCCACATACATAGTGAACCGGAAAAGGCAGGTTCATCAGTCGAGGCAGCAAGTACGGCTGTGTGGCCAACGACGTGGCTAACAGCATCCTAGCGATCGGGTGACCAAGATTACCACTTCGCAAGCGAATTAAAGTTTGTCTTTGCTCATGATTGAGTGAAGAAAATACCGCTTGCTGATACCAATCGGCCAATACTTGAGCGATAGGCTCAGATTTAAAGCGCATTGCCCAGTGCTGATCATGTTGCCAGCGAGCATTTTTTTCAGTCTCACTAAGCAGCCCAAAATGTCCCCCCTCGACCACGAGTCCTTGGATATTGAGTTGGTCAAACCAGCCTTCGGCACATCCAGTCATCGCGATACGTCCACCTAATGAATACCCCACGAACCAAATTGGTGTCGATGAATCATAATGGATGAGAATTGTCTGTTTAATATGCTGACAGCAGCTAGCAAAGTCATGGCATATCACACTTTGGCTCTGTCCATGCCCCGGTAAATCGATCGTTAAGCAAGCTTCTTGATTGAGTCGTTCAAGCACTGGCTGCCAATCGTCACCACTGCCCAGTAAACCATGCAAAAAAACCAGTACCGGTCGAGCTGATAGAGTCTGAGTGAAAGAGGAGGTACAACTATAAAGCATGGATTTGTGATAATAATTGTTGAATATGAGCCGCAGCCTGTTGCGGTGGTGTAATCACTTCGATCAGTAAAGTGCCTTGTCCTGTCGTTAAGTGTGTTTCAATCGCCGCTTGATAAGCCGCTAATGTTTCAGGTTTTTGATACGCTAATCCGAACTGCTTAGCCACATATTCAAATTGTAAACCATGAGGCATTTGATAAAGTGCTTCTCGCTGCTGCTCTGGGACAGGTAATAAATCAAAAATAGCCCCACCATCATTATTAATGACCACAATCACCAAGGGCTGTGGGGTTTCTCTAACCAGTGCCAACGAGTTCAAATCATACAATAATGAAGTATCACCCAGCAGCGTGAGCATCGGTTTTCTTGATGCGCGTTGTACCCCGGATGCCGTTGCCAATAGACCATCAATACCTGAAGCACCGCGGTTAGAAAACACCTCTCTTGGGGTGAATGCGGTAAACATATCCGCCAAGCGCACAATTAAACTATTACCAAGAAAAAGATCGCAAAGCTGGCCTCGCTCACTGAGATCAAGCGCTAATGCCACTTCACTTAACTGCGGATTGGAAAAATGCAACTGAGCCAATTGAGTCACGCTGCGTGCGTAATTTTTAAGTTCATTAGCCCAGCCAGCATGGGTTTGCTTGAGTGCAGACAGTGTATTGAGCTGCACCTTTACCCAGCTTACCATATCGCACACCCAATGCTGCTGAGCGAGATGTGACTGATTATTACGTGTGGCCTGCCAAGCAAGATAAGCATAATCACATTCACCACTCGAAACGCGTTGCTCAAGCCAATAATTTAATCGTTTAGACACGATACGAGCACCAAATTGAATGACTTGTTGACATTCACTCAGCAGCACTCTGGCTGCACTATTTTGTAACCACAAGTCATAATGCGCCCATTCACTACTCACTCCAGATTGGGGATCACACAACACCGGCCAGCCGAGCTGTTTAGCAAACTCAAGCGCAGCTTGCGCTTCATGTAACCGTACCGAACCAATCAGTACCACGCCTTTTTTACTCAAAATACGCTTATCTATCGGAGCAATGGATGCGCTAGCATAATGGCGTTGCGTATAGGGAGCGCTCCCTTTGCGCCAACTTTCTATACGGTTGAGATAGTCGGCATAAAGCTGTCGATCATTATAAGCATAAAGCGGCTCTGGAAACGGACAGTTAATATGGATTGCACCACCGAACTGGCTTTGTTGATATAGCGCATCGTCAAGAGTGGTTAACAACCAATTGAGGGATAAATTCACGTTAGGGCTAGGCAGTGCAATAGATTGCGTGACGTGACACCCATAAATACCTGATTGTTCAATGGCCTGATTCGCGCCACATCCAACGAGATCAACCGGACGGTCGGCCGTCAGTACAATCAAAGGCTCCCCCGTCAGTTTTGATTCAGCAATCGCTGGTAATAAATTGGCCACTGCGGTTCCTGACGTGACGATAATCGCCACCGGCTTGCCGCTCGCTTTGGCTAAACCAAGCGCCAAAAAACCTAACCCACGTTCGTCAAAATGAGTATGAAGGTTGAATTTACCATTATCGGCAGCTTCCAACGTCAGTGGCGTTGAGCGTGATCCCGGGGCGATACATACCTCACTCACTCCAAAACGAGCCAATTCTTCTAATAGAGTTTGTGACCAAATTCGATTCAATAATGCTTGATCTTGATTCATGAGGAGAGCCCCAAAGGTAAACGGTCGGTCATTAAACTGAGTAACGTCGACATTTTTTTATCCAACTCTTGCCATTCATGCTCGGCAATAGACCCTGGAACGATCCCAGCGCCTGCAAAAAGTTGCACTTCGTCATCCACAACTAATGCGCTGCGAATCGCAACACAAAACTCAGCTTGTTGATGGCTAAAATAACCCATTGATCCGGCATACCATCCGCGAACAAAAGGTTCGTGCTGAGTAATAAAACTCAACGCAGCTTGACGAGGTAACCCAGCTACGGCTGCAGTCGGTTGTAACGCTCGAAGCAGTTGTACCGCATTCACTCCAGCTTTTAGTTGAGCATAAATTCGGCGTTTAAGGTGCTGCACTTTACGCAAGCGAACCAAATTCGCTTGTGGCTCAACCCTCACCAGTTCAGAATAAGGCGTTAATCGCTCAATAATATCGTCAACCACAAACTGATTTTCATTGAGATTTTTACTATCGTGCGTTAACCAATCGGCGAGCTGTTTATCTTGCAAGGGATCGCCTCCACGTCCAATCGTCCCTGCCAACGCTTCGGTTTGTAACTCTTGTCCGTTACGGTAGTAAAGACGCTCTGGTGTGGATCCGATAAAACTATGTCGATGATCCAAAGCCAGTAAAAAATGAAAACTCTCATGATTTTCTAAAGCACTAGCTTTCAGTAGCTGAGCAGCTCGAATCGGCTGATTAAGCATGATACGACTCTGCCTAGCCAACACCACTTTTTGTAAGGCAGAGCGCTCAATCCCATCCAACGCTTGTTGCACGATCTTAGTCCAGTCAACTTGATTCGGAGAGTGCTTCACCTGCATCACTTCACTGCAAATTGCCCCCAATGGCACAACTTCGTGCTGTAATCGCTGTAAAGTCGCACAGGTTCGTTGTCTATCTTGATTGATATTCGCGGCGATTGACCAATGATCATCAAAACGAATCAGTTCAACTTGTGGCAAGAAAAAAAACGATGCCATACAACGAGGATTTTTTTCTGTTTGACCATCAAACGAACGCCCTCCCCAAATGCGTTGATGCTCACCCACAATGGCATAAGCAGGCGCAGGATCTGAAAAGGTATACAGCTGACCAAGAGCGACCACTTCTTCACGGGTATCACGAGATTGCCAATAAAATTTCGGAAATATCGGTTGGGCTTCAAGCCAATCGATCAACGCAAAGGGGGGCTTTCCTGCCAACTCTTGGATAAAACGAACGTCGTTATCCCTCGCGTCGTTTATTTGCTCTATCAACCGAGCAATGGCTTGATAAAAATTAGACAAAGCGACCTCGTCTACTCTGAGATTCGATTTTACAGTCGCTACTCTATTGAGAGAACCCATTTAAATCAAGGTTACCGCACCTCTTTTGTGGCTTTTCTATGTAAACGACCAGTCGCAAGAGTCGGTCACCCGATGGATGGCTGGCTTTCAATACCGTGTCATCTATTATTATCCTAGACAACAATTCCGCGCTCTTGGTTGGTCAGCAACGATGCCACATTTTAATCGTCAGATTTATATTCTAAAAAAAGGCAATTTGGTGTAATTTAATCAAGGGTTTCAATTATTTTTAGGAACATTGCAATGCAAAATATCGGGATGTCATCAAAACTCGATAATGTCTGCTACGACATTCGAGGACCAGTACTTAAACATGCTAAAAGAATGGAAGAAGAAGGGCATAAAATACTAAAGTTAAACATCGGCAACCCGGCCCCTTTTGGTTTCGATGCCCCTGATGAAATTTTAGTCGACGTCATTCGAAACTTGCCGACCTCACAAGGTTATTGTGACTCAAAAGGCATCTATTCTGCCCGTAAAGCAGTCGTACAATATTACCAAAAACGTGGCATACGTAGCTTAGACGTGGAAGATGTTTATGTCGGAAATGGAGCATCAGAGTTAATCGTCATGTCGATGCAAGCGCTGTTGAATAACGGTGACGAAATGCTGGTTCCTGCTCCTGATTATCCGCTATGGACCGCTGCGGTTGCTCTTTCAGGAGGAACGGCAGTTCACTACCTCTGTGATGAGCAAGCCGATTGGTATCCCGATCTAGATGATATTAAAAAGAAAATCACGCCGAAAACGCGTGGGATTGTTTTGATTAATCCGAACAACCCAACCGGTGCCGTATACAGCCGAGATTTTTTACTCGAGGTAATTGAAATTGCTCGCCAGCATAAATTGATGATTTTTGCCGATGAGATATACGATAAAGTTCTGTACGATGGTGCAACCCATACTTCCATTGCAACGCTTACCGAAGATGTATTAGTTATCACTTTTAATGGCTTGTCTAAAGCCTATCGTGTTTGTGGTTTTCGTGGGGGGTGGATGTTTTTAACTGGCCCGAAACATCTTGCTCAAGGCTATATTGCAGGATTAGATATGCTCGCCTCAATGCGTTTGTGCGCTAACGTACCGATGCAGCATGCGATTCAAACCGCACTTGGTGGTTACCAAAGTATTAATGAGCTAATCTTACCCGGTGGCCGCTTATTAGAACAACGCGATCGCGCTTGGGAACTGATCAACCAAATCCCTGGTGTATCATGTGTTAAACCCAAAGGGGCGATGTATTTATTCCCGAAAATTGATACCAAAAAATACAGCATCAAAGACGATCAAAAAATGATTTTAGACTTTTTGATCCAAGAGAAAGTGCTATTGGTACAAGGCTCTGGCTTTAACTGGCCAAAACCGGATCATTTCCGCATCGTGACCTTACCTCATGTTGAAGATCTGGAAATCGCCATCGGCCGCTTCGAGCGTTTTTTAAGTACTTATAGCCAGTAACTTTTCACCTATAAGACCGAAAACTCTCTTGAGCGCAGTAAATTATCCTGCGCTCATTTTTTAATAAACTGCTATATGCAAATGGATATCGCAGATTTGTTTGCCTCTCAAGCAACGAGATTGGCGTGATATTTTAGATGTTCAATGAAGATCGGAATTTTTTTCGCTAAATGCCGGCGGGAAGCATAAAAAGCATACAGCACGAGATCGTCAGGCTGATATTCCATCTCGATGACCTCTAACATGCCAGCTTGTATCTCTGCTTGGCAAAATGCCCTAGGTAATATCGCAAAACCTAAACCAGAAATAGCCGCTGTTTTTGCAAGATGTCCGCTGTTGACCTTAAACGAAGACGCTACTTTTTGCGTAATCAACTGACCTTTAGCATTTTTAAATATCCACGGGTTGCCATGCAATACAGTAAAACTATTGATATAGGGAACACCGAGCGGAACGCGCAATCAAATCGCTGGTTATTGGCAGAAAAAATTGGTTATTCTCGACGAATCCGCTTGGTGCTGATGCGAGTGCTTTGCTGTATAGCATCATCAAGACGGCGAAAGCTAACGGACTGATACTCTACGATTACATGGTCAAATGTATGAGGGAACTGGCAAAGCCAGAGCCTGATATCAACTCACTTCTTCTTTGGAAGTTCTCACACTAAAACGCCCCGTGGGATCGTGGGACGCTTACGATCAATCTTATCAAGCATCGTACTTAGTCCCATAAAGTGGGATTGGAAGCAAGTGCTTGGTTCTCGACATCATTTCCATTTAGATAATAACAACAGTCATTACCTATGGAGGCTTTTATGCAATCTCTATAGCAAACTTGTCAGCATTGTGACCAAACTAAAATTGGTCACGGTTTTAGAGCTTCGAGTACAGAGTTAGCTCCCTTACTTTTTCGCTCATTATTTAATTACCACTTCAGCGACTGGTGTCAACTAGGCAAAATAGACAAACATCCGGCCTATGTTCCCAGCCTTAACGCCATTCTGTTCAATAAATGATTTAAATACACTGTTTTCCTTGTGATTGCTCAAATGTATGGCTTCGTCGTTATACTGCCCGTTAAGAACATAGGAAGATTCTGCCCACGGTTGCAGGGGATGGATAACGAGGTAGTCAGCGTTCATCGTCCGCCCCATTTCAATGAAGTCAGGGATCTCCTGATAGTTGCTTTTCCGATATACCATCACCAAGGTAATAGCACCGACTTCACCTCGATTATATAGGCTCTTAACAAACTCAAGATTTTCCATGAGCGTATGGAAGCACCCGCCCCGCACTTTTTTGTATGTATCGGGAGTGGTGGCATCAACGGTGATGCAAGCATAAATCAGTTTTGACCGAAAGTAAGGGTGGATGCGATACCAGTTTTTTTCATTCCACAGCAGCCCATTAGAACGCACTGTTATTTGCTTTAAATTGGGGAAGTCGTCTTCCGGAAAATGCTTTAGAAACTTCTGGTACCAACTACTGGCAAATACATCACCAGCACCATCTAACTCCAAGTCTTCGATGCCAGGTGTCAAGCTCCTGAGGTTGGCATACAGCTTGTCTAACCGGCCGTTTTGGCTGTCTTCAGAGATAAGTTTAATGCGGCATGAAGGGCATTTCAAATTACAGCTAAGGTCCATGCCGAGATACAAACGGGTAGGAGGGCGCATCAGCGATCCATCGAAAGTATCCGGCGATTGGCAAAATTCAGCAAAGTTACTAGCGGCGAGTTCAGGGTCGGCGTTTATCTCTTCAACGGTATGGATCATCAACCGTTTTTCTGGTTCGTGTCTGTTGGCAGCGGCTGAGCACGATTCTGATTTACAGTAACGAAAACTCCCATCAACAAAGGACATGCGAAATGCTTTGTATATCTCATTGTTCCAGATCTCCAAGCCATCTTTCTCAATAAGGTTTCCTGCCACAGCGGATATGTTTTTGATGTGTGATGCGCAACATAAATAAGCATCACCTTTCGGGTCTACGAGGATCTGGTTGAAAGGGATCCGGCAAAGCATTGGTTGGCCGTTTTCAATGTTAACGATGTCTATTCTATCTTGTGTTGCTTTCATCGGTACGTCCTTAGTAAATACATGTAGTGGCTGACAACTCACCTAAAATTGAGATCACACGGGTCGATACGTACGCGATGCTTCAGCGATAGTGATACCATCAAGCCATCCTTGCCATGCCTCCAATTCGGCACCGCGCATGAATTCTTTCCATTCACTGTGTTTCAGCACAATATGTGTGCGGGGAATTTTCAGCGATAATAATGTCTTGTGGTAGGTGACGACTAATAGCTGGTTATTTTCATTATTACAGAGTGTGTCGAGAATCTTGCGCAAGACGGGGAGTTTGCTTTGGAAGGTATTTAGATCGTCCGTGTAGTCACGCTCTGTTGGAGCCATTTCGAGGTTGAGGATAAAAAGTACACGGCGGTAATGCTGTATGTCATGGAAAAACGTATCCACGTGCTTATCAAAGCGTGTTTTGAATGCTGGGTATTCTGAGGAAATGCTTTCAGCATTCGGTGGGAAGTCATGAATCGAAATATAGTCCGTATGTGTATCTCGAATACGTTTGAACTCTGCATCGGAATTGGTTTGTTCGCGAAGATTTTCTTCAAGGAAAATGTCAGAAAATCGTAAGCGCATCACAAACACCGTATTCTAATCAACCTCAGCACACTATACGATCAAATCTCCAACCATAAGGAGATCTGAAATGGCAAAACGACGTACCGACCAAGAATGGCAAACCCTGTTTGAAAAATACCAATCCAGTCATTTATCCCAGCGTGTCTTCTGTGAGCGTAACGGGTTAAGTCTGTCTAC
>NZ_WXWH01000011.1:0-27116 GCF_009904905.1 Vibrio sp. V30_P3S12P165
TTGTATGGATAATAAGTACTCCAATCGGGTAAGGTGAGACCCAGACTTTAGCTGCAACTAAAGTTCTTCTATCTGGTAGTTCGATTGAACGATGGCTCCTCAATTGAGAGACCGGTAACAAGTACGAACGCCAGATAGAACTCCAAGCACCACACTCGAATAGTCTTCTGGGTCTCGAGCCCGCATTTGCAAGCAAGAGTTAGCTTATTATGAATACAAACACACTTCAAAACATTAATGTCGGCGTTGATACTGGTAAGTCACAATTAGACATCTACATCCGACCACTCGATATTTACTTCACTGTCCCGAACACCGAAAAAGGCATCAGCGATGCCATAAAAACCATTAAGAAACACAAACCTCAACGTGTCGTCATCGAAGCTACAGGTCGATTAGAAATGCCTTTTATACTCGCCTGTGACAAAGCCAAATTACCTTATGTTATTGCCAACCCACTACGTATTAAAAGGTTTGCTGGTGCCATTGGTCAACGAGCTAAGAACGACCGTTTAGATGCCGCTCTCATCGCACATTATGCCGAACGTGTTCAGCCAGAACTGACCAAACTAAAAAGCGAAAACATACGTCTTATGAGTGACTTAGTCACAAGGCGTAACCAGCTACTCACCATGCAAACCATGGAAAGAAACCGACTACAAATATTACCTAAGAATATCTCGTCTACGATTACCCCTATCCTTACCGCCCTGAAAAATCAGATTGAAAAAGTAGAAGCAAAGATAGCGAAACTGATTGAGAGTTGTCCTGAGTATCAAGCCAAAAATACTATTCTCCAAAGCATGCCTGGTGTTGGTAAAGTCCTTGCGGCATCCCTAATTAGTAATGTACCCGAGTTGGGCTTTATCACTAACAAACAAGCTTCTTCTCTCATTGGTGTCGCACCGATAACAAGAGAAAGTGGCCGCTTTAAAGGTAAGCGGCTGATACAAGGAGGGCGGACTCAAGTTAGGACCGTTATGTACATGGCGATGATGTCGGCTATCCAATGCAACCCTGTTTTCAGAGCAACTTATGAACGACTACTTACGGCAGGAAAACCGAAAAAAGTTGCCATTGTTGCCTGCATGAGAAAGATGGTTGTTATCTTAAATTCAATGCTAAGAGATGGTGTTATGTGGGATACAGATAGCCTCAAAAATTAACTATTGACGCCATAGTCTCTTGTTAGGTATTTATTGCTGCTGAACGTAAATGAGCTGATTTGTATCAAAACCCCGCTCTTCCGACATTTGAACGAACTTTTCAAGAATACCAGCTTCGACAGTCGGCGTTCTTGAAAGTAACCACAGATATCCTGTATTCGGTCCTGAAACAAAGGCATAACTATAGTTTTCACGATCTAACTCAAAGACCACGTAAGAACCATAAAATGGGCCAAAAAATGAAACTTTTAGATAGCCGTCTGTTGGACTATTTACAAAGTAAGCTTTACCTTCAGCTTCCTTCCACTCACCTTTATCTTCAGAATAACCACGATTAAGAACCGAAACACCACCATCATTTCGAATGCTGTATTCCGCTGTAACCTGACTTAAACCTCTTTCAAAGGAGTGATCGAGTCGAGCAATCTCGTACCATTTACCTAAATAATTGTTCAGTTCAAAATCCGACACTGGTTTTACTGATTCAGGCA
The DNA here is from genome assembly GCF_009904905.1 of Vibrio sp. V30_P3S12P165. NCBI lineage: Bacteria > Pseudomonadati > Pseudomonadota > Gammaproteobacteria > Vibrionales > Vibrionaceae > Vibrio > Vibrio sp. V30_P3S12P165. Next base: position 1,658 of record NZ_WXWH01000011.1, read on the forward strand.
TACCCAAGCAGCCATTCAATAAAACCGAGCAAATAATCAAAAAGATAGCTCTCATGATGCCTCCAAATACCTAACGCCCGGCTAAGGGGTTGACAACGCACCACCGGACTCAAAAAACACGCTGTAAACTCTGAACTTCAATTTTGCACTAAAACCGCCACGCGTTGGCAATCCCTCTTGAGCCGTTTGTTAGGCCAACCGGTTGACAACGATACTTTCAAAACCAAAGAACAAGGCTTGTTTGAAAACTGAAAACCAACTAAGCGATTCATTTATAAACCAAAAGTTCAAATCAGCAAAGAAACCAAAAAACTCAAATTGAGCGATTTGAAAGAAAAGTGACGAGCGTAGCATGCTCGGCGGACGTTTGGATGCTGAAGGTTATTTTGCCGCTGAATTTACAGCGCTAAGCAACCCAACGCGATCAAGAAACAACAAATATGTGATGACGATTTATTGTTTAAGTCCAGCCATGAGAACATGGAATTCGCCGTTCAATTCAAACCCGATTTAGCTGATAAAAACTCACTTTGCCTAACGCCCGGTTAAGGGGCAACCAACGCCACTACCAAGCTTCCGCATAACACCGTAACCACAAAAACCAACGCATAGTAAAAATGCCACGCGTTGGTTGTCCCTCTTGAACCGTTTGTTAGTTGCACAATACACACTGAATTTTTTGTTTATTTTCAGTCACATACTCTATGTCATTTAAATAAGCTTGAAGATGACCTTTTTCTATGTTTTCAGCAAAGGATTCATTGCCCTTTTCGGCTTCGTTACGCATGAAAGATACTAAAGCCTGTAATCGCTGAACCATAGCATCGGCTAATTGCTCTCTTTCTGATTCAGTTGCGCCGTAACTGTCACAGAACAACTTAGCTCTAGCCACCTGCTCTGAGATTGTGCCCAGCTTGTCATTGCTGTCGGTTTTGAAAGGAGACCAGCAATAAACTGAATATGCCAGATCCCATATTCTAGGTGCTGGGTGCGCTGTATCGAAGTCGAACACACCAACAACTGTATTTTCTAACAGGGCAACATTGTATGGGGTAAAGTCACCATGACAGATAACCTCAAATGGTTCTCTCGGGTCTAACATCCATCGGTGTGCATTGACATCGAGTTGCTCCAAGAGTGAAGCTGTTGAGTCATGTATTTTCCGTAGTAATTTACCCGCTGAAATGAGTGCTTCATTTGCTGCTATTGCGCCAACTAGCGGATAATTATAGGTATTACCTGCGACAAAACTTAGGATTTCTTGGTCTTGATTTACACCAAGAAATTTTGGACTTTCATCTACCTTTGTTCGCTCCAAGTGCTTCAAAATAAGATGAATTGTAGAACTCCATGATTGAAGAGGTCGGTAGACAACTTCACCATCTCGATATATTGCTGACTTTCTTCCACCGGATAATTCTTCCACGATACCTCCCTGTGCAACTAACGCCCTGCTAAGGGGTGAGCAATGCACTACAAAAGCCACAGCACACCGCCTTAATCACAAAACCCACCGCATGCTGAAAATGCCACGCATTGCGAATCCCGCTTAAGCAGTTTGTTAGCTTAAATTTCAGCACCTTAGATTGACCAAACCCGAGACTAACCCGATTTGGGAAACCAACAAACAGCTTGAGTTTTAAAACCCGAATTGGCTCAAACTCTGTGGCCTTTCATGCGATTTGAAAACCCGAAAACTTTGATAACTCACTTTCGGAAAACTCAAAACGAAAGCAAAACTTCCAAAGCGACTTTGCACCAAACTGGCTAACCTCGGTTAAGCCTAAAAACTCAATTGAGGCAACAGCTCAAAACTCACATTGACAAACAATGCTGATTTGCCGAAAAACTTGGACGAATGGCCGAAGGAAGAAAGAAAAGACCACAACCAATTGATTTTGTTTGTTTTAAGCTAACGCCCTGCTAAGGGGTGAGCAATGCACTGCCAAAGCTACCGCACGCCACCTTAATCACAAAATTCACCGCATGCTAAAAATGCCACGCATTGCGAATCCCACTTAAGCAGTTTGTTAGCTTAAATTTCAACACCTTAAATTTACCAAATCTGAGACTAACCAGATTTGGGAAACCAACAAGCCGCTTGAGTTTTAAAACCCGAATTGGCTCAAGCTTTGTGGCCATTCATTTGCATTAAAACCCGAAAATTTTGATAACTCATTTTCGGATAACTCAAAGCGAAAGCAAAACTTCCAAAGCGACTTTGCACCAAATTGACGAACCTCACGCAATCCGGAAACTCAATTGAGGCAACAGTTCAAAAATCACGTTGGCAAACAATGCCGATTTGCCGAGAAACCTGAACGAACTGCCAAGGGAAGAAAAAACAGGTTGCAACCAGTTGATTTTTATTGTTTTAAGCTAACGCCCGGTTAAGCGGTGAGAAGCGTGTGCTAAAATTGAGCGAAGCGAAAATGGCACACGATTTGAATCCGCTTGAACCGTTTGTTATGCGTTTACTCAAAGATTTCGTAATGACGTTCAACGTTTACTGTCACTTTGCCCCAATGAGATGCTTTGACTCTTTTCTGATGTTGTTCAAAAGACTCTTTATCCGTGAACTCTTCGTAAACGTCAAAGCGAAGAGAATTCTCAGAATTTTGGATAACGCTAAACGTGATACAACCTACCTCTTCGAGGGTAAGACGTTTATGGTTTACCAACTCACTTTTGACTAACTCAAGTTCCGACTCAGGAACTAAAATAAAGCCTTTCAATGTTACTTTTGACATGAATTTCCTTTTGACGCATAACGCCCTGCTAAGGGGTGAGCAATGCAATACCGAAGCCGCTGCAAACCACCTTAATCACTAAAATCAACGCATAGTAAAAATGCCACGCGTTGCGAATCCCTCTTAAGCAGTTTGTTATGTTCGTATCTTTAAATATATTAAAACCAAGCTAAGAAAAACCCCAATCAACTCGAAAGGCTTTGATTTTGTGCAAGAAATAACTTTATGGTAGAAAACAGATGTCCAATGCCTCTTGTACCAAAACTTCACACTTCGGTATTGACTTGGATCGTCATAGGTAGAGCCAAGATCCATTTCATAAACTCGCTCCCCAACATACCAACGCCCGGCTGCTCCAATGAATTTACTTATAAATCTATTCATGTGTTTTCCCTCAGTATCAATAAGAAATCTCATGCTAAATTCATAAAGAGACGCTTGCATCAACACAAAAATATTGAATCGCCTCCGAAGAACATAACGCTTTTTATACAGCAAATTGCCCTAATTTATTCCACGCTACCGCCATCTTTTTACAAAAAGCCAGTGATAAAAATAGCACTATACACAACAAATTCATAAAGTTATAAAAAATAACTGAGGGGTAGTTCTCATTAAATAGCAAAGTGCCATTTAGTTATTGACGATACAACAAACCAATACTACTGTATATAAAAACAGTTAAATGGAATTTTGAATGAAATCACAATTTCTTTTAAGCATAAAGGAATATATGCAAACTAGACATTACGCCAATAAAACCATTGAGGCTTATCTGCATTGGATCACAAAGTACATTATTTTTCATAATAAAATCCATCCTAACCAAATGGGGTCAAGTGAAGTTGAGCTTTTCCTCAGCCATTTGGCCGTAGATAAAAAAGTAGCAACTAAAACCCAAGCCCTTGCTTTAAATGCACTTAGTTTCTTGTACCGCGAGATTATTAAAGAACCATTAACCATTGATATGAAATTTCAAAAATCTCAATTAGACCGGAAGCTTCCTGTTGTTATGACGAAAGATGAAGTGAAACGTTTCTTCAACCACGTCGATCCTAAATATCAACTTCCGATCAAATTGCTGTATGGATCTGGACTCAGATTAATGGAATGTATTCGCTTACGTATTCAAGATATCGATTTCGACTATGGCGCATTAAGAGTTTGGCATGGTAAAGGCGGTAAAAATAGAACTGTCACTTTAGCAAAAGAACTCTACCCTTTACTTCATGAACAAATCGCATTAGCAAAAAGATATTATGATAAAGATATGCAAACCAAAGGCTATGGCGGCGTTTGGTTGCCACATTCGCTCGCAGAAAAATACCCCACTGCACCATTTGAGTTTCATTGGCACTACCTATTTCCATCACATAGCCAATCGATAGATGGAGAAAGCAACTTATTAAGAAGGCAGCATATCAATGTATCTTCATTACAAAGAGCAGTAAAAAAAGCAGTGCGAGCGGCTGAGATTGGAAAAACAATATCTTGTCATACACTCAGGCATTCATTTGCAACTCACCTTCTGGAGTCAGGAGCAGATATCAGAACAGTTCAAGAGCAACTCGGTCATTCTGATGTAACCACGACACAAATATATACCCATGTCATTGATCGAGGTGCTAACGGCGTATTAAGCCCTTTATCACGGCTATAAAAAAGGAGAGCATCAGCTCTCCTTCTTCAAACTAAGCAGCTCGGATTTATAGAGCAGCTTTTGCTTTTTCAACAAGCACAGCAAACGCTGCTTTGTCAAATACGGCGATGTCGGCTAGGATCTTACGATCGATCTCGATAGATGCTTTCTTAAGACCGTTAATGAAACGGCTGTAAGATAGACCATTTTGACGAGATGCAGCGTTAATACGCGCAATCCACAACTGACGGAACTGACGCTTTTTAGTGCGACGGTCACGATAAGCGTATTGACCTGCTTTGGTAACAGCTTGGAAAGCTACGCGGTAAACACGTGAACGTGCACCATAGTAACCTTTAGCTTGTTTTAGAACTTTTTTATGACGTGCACGAGCTTGTACACCACGTTTTACGCGAGGCATTATGTCTCTCCTAAACTAAACGATAATTAAACTAAAAAGAATTAAGCGTATGGCAACATGCGCATAACACCAGCCACTTCACATTTCGGAAGGATTGAGTTAGGGCGTAGTTGACGCTTGTTCTTAGTAGTACGCTTAGTCAGAATGTGACGTTTAGTAGCGTGCTTGAACTTTAGACCACCAGCTGTTTTCTTAAAACGCTTAGCAGCACCTCTGTTGGTTTTCATCTTAGGCATGATGAATAACTCCGCATTGTAGTAGTTTAATAAACAATGTAATTAAGGCGGAAAACCTAGCTGTTACAATATAAAACTAGGTTTATCACTTGCTAGGCCTCTAATTACTTCTTCTTAGGGGCTAACACCATGATCATTTGACGACCTTCAATTCGCGTAGGGAAAGATTCTACAACAGCAAGTTCTGCTGTGTCTTCTTTCAAGCGATTAAGAACATCGACACCGATATCTTGGTGTGCCATTTCTCGGCCACGGAAGCGAATTGTTACTTTCACTTTGTTGCCTTCTTCTAGGAAACGGGTCAGGTTGCGTAGTTTTACCTGATAGTCTCCAATATCAGTTCCAGGTCGGAATTTAACTTCCTTAATCTGAATCTGTTTTTGCTTCTTTTTCTGCTCTTTAGCAGCTTTACTCTTTTCAAAGAGGAACTTGCCATAGTCCATCACACGACAAACTGGTGGCTCGGCGTTAGGGCTGATCTCTACAAGATCCATACCAGCTTCTACGGCCGCTTCTAGTGCTTCGCTGATCGATACAACACCAACGGACTCACCATCTGCGCCAGTTAAACGCACTTCACGAACGCCACGAATTTCACCGTTTAAACGGTGCTGGTTTTGTTTGGCCGGCTGTTGGCCACGTCTTCCGCCTTTAATAGTTTATTCCTCCAGATTAAGCTTACGGCTAGAAACTTCGGCTTGGATGTGTGTAATAAAATCATCCAATTTAAATTTACCTAAGTCCTTGCCCTTTCGAGTACGTACTGCGATTTCACCGGCTTCCATTTCTTGGTCACCACAAACCAGCATGTACGGTACACGTTTTAAAGTGTGTTCGCGGATTTTAAAGCCTATCTTCTCATTTCTCAAGTCCGCTTTCGCACGAATACCACATTTTTGTAGCTTTTGTACGACTTCTTGAGCGTATCCTGCTTGTTTATCAGTAATATTCACAACTACAGCTTGCTCAGGAGCCAACCATGTTGGGAAAAAGCCTGCATATTCTTCAATGAGGATACCGATAAACCGTTCAAGAGAGCCTAAAATAGCACGGTGAATCATAACTGGCACTAAACGTTCATTATTTTCGCCGACGTAAGTAGCACCAAGACGAGAAGGTAAGTTAAAGTCGAGTTGAACTGTACCACATTGCCATGCACGATCTAAGCAATCATATAAGGTAAATTCAATTTTAGGGCCATAGAATGCCCCCTCACCGTCTTGAATTTCATAAGCAATGCCCATGGCTTCGAGTGATTGTTTCAATGCTTCTTCTGATTTATCCCAAATTTCATCACTACCGACCCGTTTTTCAGGTCGAGTAGATAATTTCACCGCGATATTCTCAAAACCAAAAGTATTATAGGTATCATACACCATTTTGATACACGAAGTGACTTCTTGCTGTATTTGATCTTCAGTACAGAAAATATGTGCATCATCTTGAGTGAAACCACGTACACGCATGATACCGTGTAATGAACCAGAAGGTTCGTTACGATGACACGAACCAAATTCAGCCATGCGTAAAGGTAAATCACGGTAGGATTTCAAACCCTGATTAAAAATTTGTACGTGACCGGGGCAGTTCATCGGCTTAATCGCGTATTCCCGATTTTCAGATGATGTGGTAAACATGGCATCTGCATATTTATCCCAATGTCCAGAACGCTCCCATAAAACGCGATCCATCATCAAAGGACCTTTTACTTCTTGGTAGCCATATTCATTCAATTTATGACGAATAAAAACTTCTAGATCACGGAAAATTGACCAGCCATTATGATGCCAAAACACCATACCGGGCGCTTCTTGTTGCATATGAAACAAATCAAGTTGTTTACCAATTTTGCGATGATCGCGCTTAGCGGCTTCTTCTAATCGAGTAAGGTGTGCTTGCAATGCTTTTTTGTCGTGAAAAGCGGTGCCATAAACACGCTGTAGCATTTTGTTATCGCTGTTGCCACGCCAATAAGCACCGGCGACATTGAGCAATTTAAAGTGCTGACAAAAGCCCATATGTGGAACGTGAGGGCCACGACACATATCAATATATTCTTCATGGTGGTAAAGCCCTGGACGATCATCACGGGCTACATTTTCGTCCAAGATTTCCATCTTATAAGGCTCACCTCGAGATTCAAAGGCATCTCGTGCTTCCTGCCAACTGACTTTCTTTTTAACGACTTGATATTTTGTTTTCGCCAGCTCTTTCATCCGCGCTTCAATGATATCTAGATCATCTTGTGACAGAGAGTGTTCAAGATCAATGTCATAGTAAAAACCGTTATCAATCGTTGGACCAATTGCCATTTTTGCTTCTGGATACAATTGCTTAAGAGCATGACCTAGCAAATGGGCACAAGAGTGACGAATAATTTCTAATCCATCAATGTCATCTTTTGTGGTGATGATTTCAAGGCTTGCGTCATGTTCAATTAAATCGCATGCATCAACACGAACGCCATCAACACGACCAGCAATAGTTGCTTTTGCAAGACCCGGGCCGATCGATAGAGCGACATCCATAGTAGAAATGGAGTGATCAAACTGACGTTGACTACCATCAGGAAGAGTAATAATAGGCATGATAAATCCTTACAGTGGTGTTGCATACCAAGCAACACGTGTTCAGTATGTGGAAAATAACCATTGATGCTCACTCGGTAATACGAATACCGGATCATCAACAGGCGTGAATTGTACCTAGGTCACATGAGTAATGTAAAGAAAGAATCTTATTCAAACAACAAAGCCCGTAGTTTTAACTACGGGCTTTGTTGGATCGTTATAGGTTAAGCTTCACTACGACGACGAGAGCTGTGGCTACGTTCGCCTGTACGTTCACCACGGAAGTTTCCACGATTGTCACCACCACGGTTACGGTCAAAGCGACGTTCACCATCACGAGCAGGGCGAGAAGAATCACCTCGTCCACGACCGCCACGGTAACCACCATCTCGGTTGCCTTCAGGGCGACGACCACGAGATTCACGGAAGTCATCAAAATCACAGACAACCGCACCCACTTCTTTTTGACGAATACGTAATTTACGAAGTTTACCAGTCACATCCGCTGACATGCTTTTTGGTAACTGGACAAAAGTATGACCTTGCGCCAATTTTATTGCACCAATTGAACCTTTGGTTAAGCCCAATTCATTGGCCAATGCACCAACAATATCTTTTACTTGAACGCCTTGATCACGCCCCACTTGTAATTGATAAGTATCCCAATCAACGTTACGAGCACCGTCACGCCCACCAAATTCACGACGACCAGCACCATCACGACGGTCACCATCACGGCGTTCACGACGACGTAATTTATCACGCTCAATTGCTTCTATCATTGGGTCTTCACCGGTATAGAACAGCGGGCGCTTACCTTGTTGACGTTTCAGTAAGATAGCAGCGAGCGTTGTCGCATCGATCTCTAAAGAGCTCTGCAGTTTTTCGACTAGTTCTGCAAATTTTTCTAGTGCAACCTGACCTTTATCAGCTTCAAGTTCCACCGCAAGTTTTGTTAAACGAGATTCGGCGACTTTATCACGATGAGGAAGCTGAATTTCTTCCATTGAAGAGCGAGTCACACGTTCAATCGTACGTAGCATACGGATCTGGTTAGTACGCACTAACAAAATCGCTTTACCTTTACGTCCAGCACGTCCTGTACGACCAATTCGGTGGATATAAGATTCTACATCAAATGGGATATCGTAGTTAAACACGTGAGTAATACGTGGTACATCAAGACCACGTGCAACAACATCGGTTGCGACTAAAATATCAATCACGCCTTGCTTGATATGATCAACCGTGCGCTCACGTAAAGATTGAGGAATATCACCGTGTAACGCAGCGGCTTTAAATCCTCGAGCACTTAACCAATCGGCTAGACGTTCAGTATCTTGACGCGTACGAACAAAAACGATAGATGCATCTGTTTCTTCCGTTTCCAGTAGACGCGCCATCGCTTCATCTTTTTCAACACCTTTTACTACCCAGTACTGTTGCTCAACTTTCGCAACAGTCTGGTTTGAACCTGCAACGTCAACGCGTGCTGGATTGCGCAAAAAGCGGTCAACAATGTCTTTCACCATTGGTGGCATTGTAGCCGAGAAAAGTACTCGTTGAGCGGTATCTGGCGATTGCTCCATGATCCAAGTAACGTCGTCGACAAAACCCATTTTGAGCATTTCATCGGCTTCATCCAAGACGAAAGTATGGCATTCATCAAGATGCAAACGCTCACGGGTAATGAGGTCTTTCACTCGGCCAGGGGTACCCACAACGATATGAGCTCCGGTTTTTAAAGCGCGCATTTGATCAACGATGGAAGCGCCACCGTAAATTTCTAATACCTTTAGGCCTTTGATATTTTGACCCAGTGTTTTAACTTCAGCAGCAACTTGAATGGCCAACTCACGAGTTGGAGCCATAACAATAGCCTGAGGTTTATACTGATTAAGATCCAATTTGTTTAATAATGGCAAAGAGAAAGCGGCGGTTTTACCAGTACCGGTTTGAGCTTTACCTAACGCATCTCGGCCTTCAAGTAGAAAAGGAATGGCAGCAGCTTGGATTGGAGTTGGTGAAACAAAGCCCATTTCGTTTAGGGCGGAAAGGATGGCACTGTTTAGTGCTAAGTCACTAAATTGAATGACAGTTTCTTGCATGGGGTTCCCACTAAAATAAAAAATAACTAAGGTCCCACGTGCTATACCATTTTCCAACCAATCCTAAAGAAGAGCTGATTCCGTTCAGATGCGGATGAGTATTAAAAAGCATCAAGCCACTAGGGACATCTAAGGGACGCGGATTATTCCTTAAATGCACAAAAAAAGCCAGAAAAAATTGAATTTCATCACATATTTTTTCCTAAAGTCGGCAAAAGATACCTTCTACATAACAAACTGCGCTCTTGATGACGAAATCATACTTCTATCGTTGTTCACGTCTTTAAAAGCAATCTAGCGATCGAACATTCCGTTCAAATTACCGATAAATCAATAAAGTTCATGCCTCTTCTCTATTGCAGGACATGTTCGTCGTCATACGATAAGAATCACAACATCAGTCTATTAGACTCTTATCTGCCTCCAACTGACATCACGACCATGGGAAGTGTCACGCGCGCTATACTTTTCGCCCATTGCCAAGTACCATGTATTCTATGATAGCTTCACAAAAACGTCCCCAATCTAGGCCACCTATTCAACATGATCAGAATCGCGTTTAGGAAGTACCAGACCACCTAATCCAACTTTATGAATCATAAGGGTTACAATCAAATATGTTTCAAGACAATCCACTGCTTGCTCAACTTAAACAACAAATTCAAGAAAATCTCCCTAAAAAAGAAGGGCAGATTAAAGCGACTGATAAAGGTTATGGTTTTCTCGAAGTTGATAGTAAAACTAGCTTTTTCATACCGCCACCTTATATGAAAAAGTGCCTACATGGCGATAAAGTGGTTGCGATTATTCGCACTGAAAATGAGCGTGAAGTCGCAGAGCCCCAAGAATTGTTAGAACCTGCTATTGCTCGATTTATTGGACGAGCCAAGCGACAAAAAGGGAAGCTCCATGTTACGCCAGATCAACCACAATTGAAAAAACACACCTTAAAAGCGAAAACAAAAAAAGGGCTCAATCCTGAAGAGATCGGTGAAGGCGACTGGGTTGTCGGTACCCTTATTCACCACCCACTGAAAGGTGATAATGGTTTCTTTGTCGAAATCACCGAAAAAATCACTGATGCTGAAGATAAAATTGCCCCTTGGTGGGTCACGTTAGCTGAAAATAATTTACCAAATTCAGCGCCCACTGGAAATAGACAGTGGCAACTCAATGACGATTGTGATTTACAACGAATAGATCTGACATCTCTGCCATTTGTCACCATTGATGGTGAGTCAACCAAAGATATGGATGATGCCTTGTATGCCAAAAAATGCGAGGACGGAGGGTTTGAAGTTACCATCGCAATTGCCGATCCTACTGCGTATATTACTGCAGATGATCCGATGGATAAAATTGCTCGTGAGCGCGGTTTCACCATTTATTTACCGGGAAGAAATATCCCGATGCTCCCCCGCGAGTTAGCCGATAACCTATGCTCTCTGATCGAAAATGAAATTCGCCCAGCACTTTGTTGTACTTTAACTGTCAATAAAGACGGAACCATCAAGGATGATATACGCTTTTTTGCCGCAAATATTCGTTCACGGGCTCGCCTGATTTACGACCAAGTGTCTGATTGGTTAGAGACGGGCCATTCCTGTTGGCAACCCGATGAAACAATCGCGCAAGTTGTGCGGGATCTTTATGAGTTTTCTCTGCGACGATCCGCTTGGCGTGAAACCCAAGCTGTTGTTTTCCCAGACCGCCCAGACTACCGCTTTGAATTAAGCGAAGATAACGACGTGATTGCTATTCATGCCGATCTAAGACGTAGTGCTAATCGCCTCGTAGAAGAAGCAATGATCACCGCGAATATCTGTGCAGGCCAAGTATTGCAGTCAACATTTGGCTGTGGCGTATTTAATACTCACGCTGGTTTTAAAACCGATAAAATAGCTGATGTGGTCACCTTAGTTCAGAATCATGGCGCAGATTTTGACGAAGCGTCACTAACGACTCTCGAAGGTTTTGCGGCTTTACGTCGCTGGTTAGCAAAACAACCGACATCATACTTTGATAACCGAATGCGAAAATTCCAAAGCTATAGTGAAATCGGCAATCAACCATTACCTCACTTTGCGATGGGATTAGAAATTTATGCAACTTGGACCTCTCCGATCCGTAAATATGGTGACATGGTTAATCATCGTATGTTAAAAGCCCACATTTTGGCAAAATCACCAGAGCAACTTCCTGATGAAAATTTGGGAGAAGAGTTGGCAATCCATCGTAAACATCACAAAATCGCTGAAAGAAATGTAGCCGACTGGTTATACGCCCGAACATTGGCTGATGAACCCAATAAAAAAACCAGCTTTCTCGCCGAGATCTTTGATATTAATCGCTCAGGTATGCGTGTTCGTTTATTAGAAAATGGGGCGATGGCTTTTATTCCTGGTGCGCTTATTCTTGATAATAAACAGCGAATTGTCTGCAATGGAGAAGACGGAACCGTAATGATTGATAATGCCTTAATTTACCGCTTAGGCGACACACTAGAAGTCGTTCTGACTGAAGTCAATCAAGACACCCGCAGTATTGTAGCCAAACCCACTCAAGTATTTGCTGATACACCATCTGTACAAGAAGGAGATGCCGCCTTTCCAGCAGCTTAATTAAAAAACGACGTTTCCCAACATAAAAACGGGCACAGTAAGGTACCCGTTTTTATGTTCATCAATACCATTCACAACACTTGAAATAAATAGAAATCTTTAAGACCAAAAATACGATTTCGGATCTTTTTCAATTTCTCTGATCAGTGCGGTTAAATCAATACTTTTTGATAAATAGGGGTAAGGGATCCATTGGTACTCAGATCCAATCGGTTCAGCCGGCACATACAAAGCCCACAAACTATGTTCTTCTTCCCAAATCACTCTGGCAACAACACTTGTGTAATCACATTGGTTTGAATCAAGCTTATAATGATGCCAAATAAACTGCACACCATTATCAACAGGTTCGTAACTCGATTTACCTAAGTCCACTGGCAAGCTTTGATTCCGACTTTGGCATAGCCATTCTGCCCTTTTTTCTATCTGGCGTTGTAGTAGATTAATGACCGCCATAATTTCCTCTGATGCCGTTACGTTTCACTGAGTATTACCCGAATAAACAAAAGAGTCTATGATCCGTATGCGATTGTCTAATTGATACGATAAAGGGGAGCTAAAGCTCCCCTTCTAATTACCCAATTCAGATTAAAAATGTAGTTGGATCACAGAAACCACAATACAAGCTGGCCGCCTAACCCCTTCAATCTCCACTTTTATTTCACGCTCAATTTCTAAGCCTTTTCTGATTGGTGTTACTTTTGACAGGGTACTCACTGCACGTAGGCGATTACCTGCCTTAACCGGATAAGGAAAACGTACTGAATTTAACCCGATATTAACCACCATTTTAGCAGTAGGAAATAAGGGTTTATCTGCATCAACGCTGTCTGTTAATTTGGGTAATAGAGCTAGAGTTAAAAAGCCATGAGCAATAGTCGTTTTAAACGGAGACTCTACTGCAGCACGCTCTGGATCAGTATGAATCCACTGTAAATCCTCGGTCACCTCACCAAATTGGTTAATACGCTGCTGATCAACCATAAGCCAATCACCCGTGTGAATCACCTCACCAAGTTTACTCGTTAATTGATCGTAAAGCGCTTGTGCTTCTGGTTTTAATTCAATTTCAGGAATTAAATTAACTTCTTCATTTGCGGGTTGATGAAATTCTTTCACCCATGAAAAAAGCTGACGACTGTTAGCCCTATCTAAAAAACCATCCCAATACTCACGTACCGTTGGCGACATCCATTGCTTAAATTCCGTGTTTTTGACCAAATTCTCAGCTCGATGCTTTAAAAGATCGGTAACTTTCATCAAAACCTCATTCTTAACAAAGAAGCACTGCTAATGAACTAATTTTGAAACACTTCACAATAATTCGCAAACACTTTATGGCTTACAAGTGTATTCTAAAACAAACATTTGATTTAAAAATCAAATACTTATAAATAAAACATTATTTTATTAGACGCTCGCGCTTTAGAGTAATTACTACCAAGATTTATATAAAAATCACAAATTTGAATACAATCCACACCAACCTATTCTCGAATGAAATGTGCAAATTTCAAGCAAACCAACGCTTTACTGCAATTAATACTTTACAAACTTTATACTAATCAATATGATGCAAACCTAATGGAGAGATGGCTGAGTGGTTGAAAGCACCGGTCTTGAAAACCGGCGATGGTTAATAGCTATCCTAGGGTTCAAATCCCTATCTCTCCGCCACATTTAAGCCCTTGATTTATCAAGGGCTTTTTTCGTTTTAAGACGATCAAATGTCACCTAACACACATAGGTGATACATATGTATTTGATTAAATTGAGCAATAACCTGTTTTATTCACGCATACCTACCTCTGTAATGTTACAAACTTCTCAAGAAGCGCTTTTCTTTTAATTGAGCATAATTGACTTTACCCGTGATCTTATTCACTAAATGTTGCCATCCAAACCTGTTGAAGTGATTGGATTGCGACGATGAAGAAAAATGATTACCGAACTTTTGTCGGTAGTGAATCGGTCGCCAGTTTCCGCGGCTATCACCCCAAAACGGGCGATAAAGTATTTGCCGCGTTTAGCGCCTCACATGTGCCTTATGAAATTGATCGAATTAAAACGAATCACCTCCCATCACTCGCGGAGATGACAGAGAAAGGGATTGATCTCCTCGCAAAGAATAAAGACGGTTTTTTCCTTATGATCGAGGGAGGGCGTATTGACCATGCTTCACACGCCAATGATATTGCCGGCACGATTTTCGATACCCTTGCCTTTGATCAAGCAGTACAAAAAGCGCTCGATTTTTATCACAAAAATCCAGATGACACGTTAGTGATTGTGACCGGCGATCACGAAACCGGTGGTATGGGTATGGGGTTCGGCAAAAATTATTTCATGACTCTCGATAATGTTACCCACGCGAAAGAGTCTATCGAAGACAAACTACAAGGCGTCTATCAGGGTAATCGCTCCGCTTTCTACCAACATATTGCCGCGCAATTTGACTTAAGCACACTCAGCGATGAAGAAAAGTCATTGATTGAAACCGCAATGAACGCCGTTGATAAAAAAGCGCCTAACCTCAAAAATCTTTATGGCGGTTATGATCCCGTGGCTATTGCGGTGGCTCATATTACTTCCAAACGTGCTGGGGTTTATTGGACATCTTATGCCCATACCGCAACACAACTGCCTCTCTCTGCTATCGGGGTTCAGGCAGATAAACTAGGAGGCTTTAAAGACAATACCCAAGTAGCACAAACCATCGCAGAGATCATGCAAGTCAATATTGGCTATCAAGGCTAATGAGCAACACCCGATTGAATGCGGAAGCCAACAGCGCTTCCGTTTTCTTATAAGGAGAAATTCATGCGAGGCATCTATCTGGCCGTTACGGTCTTGCTCTGCTTTGTAGTCTACGAGGGTAGCTACGCTAATAAAAAAACACAACCCGAACACGTTGCCACCGTGCTTGCCTGTGATAATAGCCAACTCACGGTCATTGGCAGTAACCGTATTGGAACACAAATCTTAACCGTGGAGCTGAAAAAGTATCCTGGAAAATCTTATTATGCCTTCAATTTACTTACGGGGACATTGGAATACGATGAATTTTATCAGTCGGGAGATACGATTTTAGTCGCCATACAGCACAATCAAAATGGGCAAGTTCACCATATCAAAGCGCTCTCTCATTATCGGCTACCTTATTTGATGATGTTATTTGCATTTTTTGCAATTGCGCTGCTCACTTATGCCCGTCATATTGGGTTACGAGCACTGCTTTCTTTTGTGGGGTCAGTCTTGATTATTTGGCAACTATTAATTCCGGGATTGGTTGCGGGTTATCCTCCAATACTTATCACGACCGCAACACTTATCGCGTTGAGTGCACTGATTATCTTTTCTATCGCAGGTTGGACCAATAAAGGAAAAGCAGCATTTGCAGGAACCCTTATTGGTTTGATGATCACCGCATTACTTTGCCTAGTATGCGGGCAATTACTCAGACTTGATGGAATGGCACAACCCATGGCACAACTTTTACTATTCGAAACGGGTATGTATCTCAATATGCTTGATGTGCTTTATGCGGCCGTTTTAATCGGTGCTAGCGGCGCGGCCATGGATGTAGCGATGGAAATGGCCGCAACGATGGAAGAGCTCAAACTCACCAATCCAGACATGAATAAAAAACAGCTCCTTCGCTCAGGCTTTAGAGTTGGAAATGCAGTAATTGGTACCATGACAACCACCCTATTACTGGCATACTCGGGTGGTTTTTTGACATTATTAATGTTGTTTATTAGCCGAGAAACCAGCTTAATGCAGATTTTCAATATGAAGTTAATCGCCAGTGAAGTCGCAAGAACATTGATAGGAAGCTTATCACTGGTGATAGTAGCACCATTAACAGCTTGCATCGCTAACAGTATGATGTTTCGTACTCAGTTAGACGGACAAGGCAGCGTTTCAGCGATCACTGGACCAATCACAACTTCACTGAAGGAATAAACGATAAAAACGATGGCGATAGTTCTAGCAATAGCATCGCCCGCGTTTTTTCATGATTTCAGCCACTTTCCCCTTGAACTTCTATTCTTAGCCCCTTATTTATAATGATAAGCGCAAGCGGTGAAAAATAGATAGGATACACCAGCTTTGCTTTGATGATAGATAGAGAAGATCCCGAGTTCTCCTCAATCAGGAGAGGTGAAGATGAATCAATACCCGACAATGCATTTACAAATTACTGAATCAGCCACCAACAACAAGAGTACTCAATGGCCAGCAGCTATGGCTTTTCCACAGCGCTGTCAAGATGTGATTTTTTCCTTGCCTCAGTCTCCCCTGGCAGTGACCCAACCCGTGCGCTGGATCATCCAAGTGGACTTAAGAAAATTAGCACAATGGTTAGCGCCAACCATCCATTAATACCCATTCAAGCCACACGGACTGAAAGAAAAAACAAAACCCCCACAGATCAAAATCCATGGGGGTTTGCTATTCAACTAGGCCGCTTTTACTTTTTTATTGTTTCGTTTACCGCCGTTTTGATCAACGATCAACGCTTGGTGTAACGAACAAATAGCGCTGTTATAATCACTGTCTTCAACGACAAACTGAACGTTGACGTTTCGCATTGAAGAGTGAGCTGCCATAGGATTTACACCAGCTTCGATTAAAGCTTGCATCCCTTTGCCTAATGCAAAATTGGTATTGATTGATGCGCCAATCGCAGAGATTAACGCTACCATTTTTCCAGAAATGGTAGCATTAGGATAACGTTTTTCCGCTTTATACAGCACATGGTTAAGGTTATCGCTCGTGCCACTGAGATAGTAAGTCATTGAGTTTGCATTCATTTCCTTACCCACCAAATGAACTTTCGCCTCAGCAATGATTTCCATCAATTCGTAACTGGCATTATCGACACTGCCAACCATGCTTTGGTCAAACATATGTAAGGCAAAGACTTTATTACGTCCAGCAATGATCTCAACTTTATTTGCTTCTGGTTGATAGTGGTTAGCAATCAACGTTCCTGCATGCTCTGGCTCAAAGGTATTTTTGACGCGAAGTTCAATGCCTTTATTTCTCAATCCAGCAGCAGCATTGGGGTGAATCGCTTCCATGCCTAAGTTAGCCAGTTGATCGGCGACATCAAAGTTAGTCTGCCCCATCGGACTTACTTTTTCCGGCCCAACGACACGAGGGTCAGCAGAACTTAAGTGATACTCTTTGTGAATAATGGCTTGATCGGCCTCGGTCAATACCGCAATCCGGCTAAAGGTCATTTCACTGTAACCACGATCATAGGTTTTCATCAGTCCTTCGTCACAATAAGCATAACCTGTCACAATAGGCAGCTCTGTCGTGACATCAATATCGGCAAAAGCACGCTCAATGACTTCATCAAGCTTGCCTCGCGTCTCTTCATTCCATCCTGACAAATCCACAAATCGGGCATTAATACCCAGCGCTTTTAATTTTAGAGCCGTATTATAGGCGCTGTGCGCTTCCCCAATCGAAGAGAGGAATTCTCTAATCTGCGGTAAATAATGGCGTAGAGAAAACTGTCCATACTGGCAAGTTTGCAAAATATTATTTACACAATTGACCGCTTCTGAGATACGTGAACGGATAAACTTATCGGCCCGCATCCGGCTCATTGGATCGGCAAATAAATTTTCATTGATCATCAGCATGCGCTGTTCAAGCTCATACATGGTTTCTTGCCAGCCTTCATCACGCTTAGCAATCATCTGATAAATGCCTGGTTTACCCGTACGTTTACATTCGAGTAAGGCATCGGTCATCCCTGAATAAGCTGAAACCACAAATACTCGGCCATAAGGATTGTTCGGTTTCAGTAAAATATTATCGAGGACTGCATCAAATGCAGACATCGAAGTACCACCGATTTTTTCTACGGTGTAAGACATGAGGTCTCCTTGTATTAAATACGGATTGATGTTATTCGACGATGGGATAGACGCCATCTTCATCATGGACTTCAGCACCAGTCAACGGTGGGTTGAAGACACACGCCATCACCATATCCGCCCCTTTATAAGCACGTAAGTAATGTTCATCATGCTTATCAAGAATATATAACGTACCTGGTTTGATCGGATACGTTTCTCCGCCAACCACTTCAATTTCCCCTTCCCCGGAAACGCAATACACGGATTCTAAGTGATTTTTATAGTGGATATGTGTCTCGGTGCCTTGGTAAATATTTGTAATATGGAATGAAAAACCCATCTTGTCGTCTTTGAGTAACATACGAACGCTTTCCCACGTTTTTGCCACCACACGACGTTCACTTTGACGACACTCTTCTAATGTTCTAACAATCATGATTTTTCCTTAAGACGCTTTTTGAATAAAATTGGGGGCCACATTTTCAACCGCTTGTTGGAAAATATTTAGACCTTGCTCTAGCTCATCTTCACTGATTGTTAGTGGACAGAAAAATTTCACCACTTCATCATCAGGGCCTGCTGTTTCAATCACCATACCAAGACGAAAACACTCACGAGCCACTTTGTTGGAAATCTCGCCATTTTGACACTCAATGCCTTGCATCAAGCCTCGTCCTTTTAAACGAGTAAATAGGCTTGGGAAGCGACGAAGCGATTGTTGAATCACATTTGTCACTTGTTCAGCACGCGCTTTGATATGGTGCTCGAACTCATCATTCGCCCAATAGGTTTCCAGCGCTTTAGTCGCTGTCACAAATGCATGATTATTGCCACGGAAGGTGCCGTTATGCTCACCCGGTTTCCACGCATCTAGCTCGGGTTTAAATAGAACAATTGCCATCGGTAAGCCATATCCGCCGATTGACTTTGACAGAGTCACAATGTCTGGCTTAATGCCTGCCGGTTCAAAACTAAAGAAGGTTCCGGTACGGCCACACCCAGCCTGAATGTCATCGACAATCATTAAAATGCCATGTGTCTTACATATTTTGGCTAATTTTTGTAACCAACTCTTGGAGGCGGCATTCAGTCCACCTTCACCTTGTACGGTTTCTAGCAACACAGCGGCTGGTTTATCTAATCCCGAAGAGTGATCATTTAGCATTGTTTCAAACAAAGCTAAGCCATCAATATCGGCATAGCCATCATAAGGTAAGCGCGTCACACCTGATAACCCCAAACTGGCACCACCACGGTGATGTTGATTGCCTGTCGCCGCTAATGCACCATAGGTACAACCATGGAAGCCATTGGTGAATGCAACAATGTTAGTACGTCCAGTGACCTTACGGGCCAGCTTCATAGCAGCTTCGACCGCGTTAGTTCCGGTTGGCCCAGTAAACTGAACTTTATAGTCCAAGCCTCGTGGCGAGAAAATCAGGTTTTGCAGTGCTTGTAAAAAGCCTGCTTTCGCCTCTGAGTGCATATCTAAGCCATGCGTAATACCGTCTTTATCAATATAATCAAGCAATGCCTGTTTAAAGATGGCGTTATTGTGGCCATAGTTCAGCGAGCCTGCTCCTGCTAGAAAATCTAAATAGGCATCACCATCTTTGGTATATAGCCAGCTTCCTTTTGCCGTAGAAAATACGACTGGAAAATTATTGGCGTAAGATTGAACGTTTGATTCTTTCTTTTTAAAGATATCCATAGCGATGGGATTTATCCTTGTTGGTTAGTTCGTGAATGTAGCGGAATGCGATATAAATATTCAGTATCATGCTCACCATGAAAATGGCGGGTTTCATCAAGAAACGTTGATACTTCACCGCGTTCGCCATGTGCTCGGTCAAGTTTCTTAAATAGGCTCCAAGAACCTTGATTGTCACGGGTAATGGTGGTTTCCAACACAGTAATGTCACGTAGATCATCACGAGTTAGTAATTCGTTCAGCATATGGAAAGCCAGACCCATACCACGAGCGGTTTGACTCACGGCGACTTGCCAAATGAAGAGTTCATTCGACTTATCCGGCTTGCGATAGGCTGATACAAAACCCACCATCTCTTCGTTACGTTCAGCAACCACACACGTATTGTGAAAGTGTGTCGATTGCAAAAAGTTGCAGTAAGCGGAGTTCTCATCCAGCGGCGAACATTGCGCGATAAGATCATGTACACGCTTTCCATCTGTTCGGTTTGGAGTACGAAACGTCCACTCGTCCTGAGTGTTTTGCATAATTTCTGGGTATGCAACCCAAGGTGATGCTGTCATCATTGTTTGCCACATATTCAATTAGAACTCTAAACAAATTCCTTTTATAAACTAACAGCTGAAAGGATAATTTCAACCCTTTATTGATCACGAAAACCGAAAGATAACATGTAAGAATCTGTTTTTATTAAACAAAAAAATATGAAAAAAAATAAATCAGAGAAGATAAATGATTAGATGTGTAAATGTAATGACAATTATATGAATGAGAAATGACAAATTTATGATGTAACAAAGATCAGGCTTTGCTAGAGTCTGTTGACTCTAACAAGCAGATACCTATATATCCCTTTCTTACTTGAAGATGTAGCGGTATTGGGTATTGGCTACGTTCGTTTACCCCAGTTACATAGGCGATCTATGTCCATGGAATAAACTCACTTACCGCTTATCTACCACTGCAAGTCGCTTAGGTATCGTCATTATGAATCCGTAAAAAGAGAGGAAAACAGATCAACGTACTCAGCCAGAAAAATTTAGCCTGCTGAGTATGATGTAAGAAATACCGTTATTTTTGGCCAAGCCCCATCAGCACGCTTCTAAGGCCTTGAGGTGTCTGAATATCAAAAGCATGAGACACATCGATGCGAGCAAAGCCAGATTGAGTTAAAACATTAACTATCTCTGTTTCACTGAGCCCATATGCTAAATTGCCATGATCAGATAACCAATCCCACACTATAAACTGACCACCTTCATCTAACAGGGTGTAGGCGATGTCGGCAGCATCTTGAAAGTTAGAGATGTAGCCGCAAACAGCAGCGGCAAGCACCAGGTCAAATTGTTTACGAAAAGCCGGATGTTGGGCAACCAGCCCACGACTTAAGTGATCAACCACAGGTTCAACATTAACGAGTTCTTTTTTATCCAGCTCTTCGATCATGGCTTCAGATTTATCCAACGCCACAATATCTTTACACAAAGGGGAGAGATATTGGCTGAGTAACCCAGTACCACAACCGAAATCAAGTATATGCTTACCATCCAATACGGTTATTGTTTGTAGCTGCTGAAAAACATGATAAGAAAAATCAAGGTTGATTGGATCATTTTCCCAATTTGCTGCGTAGTTGTCCCAGTCGTGTACCATCATGGTCTCCGTATTACTTCTTGTAGTTGGGCAATGTGCCAAGATTAAACCAAAATAGCGTAAATTTCATAGCGTTTAAGTACAATTTTCATCAAGAAAATAGGATTTTAACGAAGTTAGTGTCAAAATCTTCGGCCTAACCCTGATCGTCACTTTTCATTTATTGAGAATGCAATGAATCTGTCACAAATAGAAGCATTTTGTACTATCGCGGATACAGGTTCAGTATCCGAAGCCGCTCGTCAGTTGGAATGCAACCGAACTAAACTCAGCATGGCCATTAAGGCTCTGGAAAATGAACTAAAGGTTGAGTTATTTATACGCAGCGGAAACCAAGTTTCTTTATCGGAAGCCGGAAAAGCGATTTATAAGGACTGCCAAAGTTTACTCATCACCGCGACTCGGATTAAACATACCTGCTCCCAGGTTTCCGATGAATTTGCCGCAGAAATGTGGATTGCTCGAGATGACTCATTACCGGAGATACTTTGGCAAGATCTTGCTCACTCTTTAAATAAATTATTTCCTAATACCTCATTTAATATTGTACTTGCATCCAGCGGTGACTTAGCCAACTTAGTCGCGACGCAGCAAGTTGATTTCGCATGTGGGGTTGATTATGAACGTTTAGATGATCCCCGAATTCGTTATCAACCATTAGGAAAAATTCGGATGATGTCAGTGTGTAGTGTCCACCACCCATTGACAAAACTAAAGCCTGTTACTGATGAAGATTTACGAAAATCAATGCAAGCCGTGATGGTCTATCTTAATGAGCAAGATAACTCTAATTTAGAACCGTTTTCTCGTCGTTATATCGGTTTTTCAAGTTTTGAATATATGCTAGGCACCATTTTGACAGAAAGTGCCTGGGGTGTATTACCTGAACCACTGATTCGCCATCATTTACGCGAACAACGATTAACCGTCATCCGTCATACTTATGGGCTAACTCAAGAAGATTATTGCATGTTTACGACCACAGGTGGAGCGGAGAACCCAGCCATGCTTTGGCTTGCTGATAAGCTCAGCGATTATTTATTTGATTTTTAAATCGGTAATAGCAGCCAGCGACAAAATAAATGACGCTAGAAAATTCATCTAATCTATTGTTATATAATGATATTTGATAAACCTTCCCTCTCTCAGCCTCAGTGAGTAGTAAATAACCATTGTATTAACCCTAGTTTGGGCCACAATAGCTATAGTTTTTTATTGGAATAGTGTGTTATGTGTGCCCGAACAAGTTTAAATGAAAATCGTGTATTGACTTTCTCAGCCCTTATTGCCTCTATATTTGCAGGTGGCGGCCTTATTGTTGGTTTACTTGTAGGTTCATTAGTTATTGTTTTTGATGGTGTCTATTCTTTAATCAGTTTACTGTTAACATTATTGTCGCTCATCGCAGCTCGCTCTATTCGAAAACCCTCGGACCATCAATTTCCATTTGGACGAGCATTATTTGAACCGGCGGTGATAGCCATAAAGGGAATCGTGATCTTAATGCTTGTATCCTATTCCTTATATTCAGCGGTCAGCTCCTTGCTCACTGGTGGACGAGAAGTTGATCCATCGATTGCGACCTTATTTGGTGCGATTAATGTCATCGGTTGTGGCTTCGCTTGGTGGTATATGGCCAAGCTAAGCAAACGGTACGCTTCTGGCTTAATCTCCGCAGAAGTCAAACAATGGCAAATGGATACACTACTAAGTGTTGCGGTTACAGCTGGTTTCATTGTTGCGTTAGGCGTAAGTATTTCTCCTTTCTCTCACTATGCTGTTTATGCCGATCCTTTAATGATGCTTGCTATGTCCTTTTATTTCTTAAAAGTACCATATGGGATGGTTAAATCAGCATTACGAGAAATTTTTCTCATGGCTCCTAGCAAGGAGCTTTGTAAAACCGTAGATCAAAGCGTCATCGCTGCAGGCAAAGAATCAGAACAGGATATTGAATTAGCCGGACTGACTAAAGTAGGCCCCGAACTATGGGTCGATATTGATCTTTATCCAGAAGAGGACTGCGGTGTTATTCTTGTTGAAGATATTGAACACACGCGTCGTACGCTTGAAAAGCGTTTATCAAATTTACCGCTGAAATTGCAAATTACCGTCAATGTCACTCGTTAACTGCATAAACCCGCTCATAGCGGGTTTATTTTTAATATTGAGCGCTTACCTTAGGACAACAACAAAAACCGCATTGAAATCACTGGTGTAAAGCCTAAAATAAAGAAAACCCCACTAAGCTTACGCCTAGTGGGGTTCTATTCTTGCTCGCAGCAATCCAGCTACTGATAGGTGCTCCCTGCATCTATTCCTTGATAGTCAGCTAAATCCTTTAGCACAATCCCTTTCATCGCCTTCCTAGCGGTGTCCTGTTCCTGTCGTCCTGACAGCGTTTTTCCTTATTCCATTAAGATCTGCATTAACCTTCCGTAGTAACCATCCTCGTTAGTCGCTTCCAGCTAATGTTGTTCGCTTTCCATGCCGATAATTCATCCTGAATTATCGAATCTTCTTCCTGAAGATGACCAATCCTTGGGCCTTTCCTGTTCCGTGTCTGCTTCCTGCCGACAATTAAACGTTACGTTATCCTAATTTTTCTGCAAGTTAGCGAAAAAATAAAATGACGAAACCTTAAAATAAGCCAAAAAAAATAACATTTAAAACAATCAGTTAAATAACAATCAGTTCATTTCCATTGCTATCAACCACCAATTTCTTACACAATATGTAAGAGATCTCGCACAATATAAATCCTATAATAACCTTTTGTCATTTTTATGATCCACAAGAAACCTTAATGGAGATCTCATTTCTATGCCCTCACTTATACCCAAACCACTTGGAGTTGCAGGTAGGAAGGGGATATCATAATAAAAAGAGTATTCGAATTAGCCACACTAAATTTCTCTAGACTCTATGAATAAAAATACGGATCATGAGCACTTCAGTTACCGATCACATTGCGATTGACTCTTTGTTAAGGAAACCACACCATGATTTCAAAATGGGCACAACGCTTTTACCAAATGGCAGAATTAGTCGGCTCTTGGAGTAAAGACCCATCCACTCAAGTCGGTGCCGTCATAACTAAAAATAATCGTATCGTGTCTGTTGGCTTTAATGGCTATCCACACGGCATTTCAGACAGTGCGAATACCGATGATCGCGATATGAAGTATTTAAAAACCTTACATGCAGAAGAAAATGCTATTTTATTTGCTAAGCGTGATTTAGATGGCTGTGAAATCTATGTCACCCATTTTCCATGCCCGAATTGTGCCGCTAAAATTATCCAAACAGGTATTTCTGCGGTTCATTGCCCGGAGCAATCTGAGGATTTTCTCTCTCGTTGGGGAGATAAAATTAAGGTCAGCCAAGATATGTTTTTACAAGCGGGGGTTAAAGTAAATTGGTTGCCCATTAAAGAGCTTAAACCGATTAGTGACATCCACACATCTCAAGTTTAATGTGATTATTAAACACCACATTGAGTTTGTGCGCTCAATGTGGTTACCTTTTAATCTCGTGCAGTCATTTTATCGAAGTTCTCCTACTCCGTCCCTTTCTTTTTTACCTCCGATTGAATCTCAGTCATTCCTTCAACTTGATTTCTGGTAACTTTCTCAATAAGTCAAAACTTGTATGGTTTTTTCATCTATTTGTTTACTTTTTCAGATTAAAAACAAATTCAAATCACACTTTTGTTGAAGTAATGCATTCATATTTCACTTATTCATAAGATATGACACGTTATTAACACAAAATAAGTCTCTTTTATTAACGTTGTCAATCCCGTAATATGAGCCATGCTTCGCCGATGTCCACTATAAATTACATAAAAAAAAGCAAAAAATAGGGGTAG
>NZ_WXWH01000069.1:0-24847 GCF_009904905.1 Vibrio sp. V30_P3S12P165
CGTGACCTCAACCTTGGCAAGGTTGCGCTCTACCAACTGAGCTAGTGTCGCATTTCATCGTTGAGTACGATGACAACTATTAATTCTGGAGCGACACACGAGGTTCGAACTCGTGACCTCAACCTTGGCAAGGTTGCGCTCTACCAACTGAGCTAGTGTCGCATCAACAACGTTTTGTGCTGTTTAGGGCTGCGAATTATAAGTGCATTTTTTTGTGATGCAAGTAGTTAAAGCAAAAAAAAATGATTTTTAACTCATTCGCTGATAAAAGAAGCAACAAGGCGACTGATCAAACAACGACAGTAGAGAGAATTAACAATACGTGCCCCGACATAACGAACCTAATATAAGGCGTCACTCTAAAAATCAAGATGCTAAAGCTGATTTATATCTTAAAAACCGTAGAACGATAAAATTTTAACTCCGCAATTGATTCTCGAATATCGTCTAACGCTAAATGCGAACCTTGTTTGGAAAACTCATTCAGCACTTCAGGCTTCCAACGTCGAGTAAGTTCTTTAATGGTGCTGACATCAATATAGCGATAATGGAAGTAACTCTCTAATTCTGGCATATGCCGATATAGAAAACGACGATCTTGGCCAATACTATTGCCACAAATGGGTGAAGCACCGGCTGGAACCCATTGCCGTAAAAACTCGAGCGTCTGCTTGACTGCCTGTTGCTCATTAATTGTACTTTGACGTACACGCTCCACTAATCCACTTTCATGATGCGTTCGTGTACACCAGTCATCCATTTTCTCTAGCTCGGATTTGGGTTGATGAATCGCTAACACCGGCCCTTCAGCAAGAATAGTAAGTTGGCTATCTGTAACAATTGTCGCAATTTCAATAATTTTATGTTGATCAGGATTAAGACCTGTCATTTCAAGATCAATCCAAATGAGGTTTTGTTCGCAAAAAGACATATAATACGTCCCTATAGGGGTTTGCCTATAAAAAAGGTACTATAACCCAAATACATATCATCAAGATACCTCATGTGGCTTGTGAAGCCTACCAATTCAGCGGGCCTTGTTTAACGCCAATAACCGAAAGTAGAACAGAGTGACTAAGAAAAAAAAACTGACTAAAAGCCAAGTTCGTCGAGTGAGAACAAATCAACATAAAAAACTCAAACACGATGAGTCTGTTTCATGGGATGAATCGATGTTAGAAAATGCAAAAACAGGCTTAGTGATCAGCCGATTTGGTCAACATGCAGATATTGAAGATCCCTCAACGGGACTCGTTCATCGCTGCAACTTACGACGTAGTATCGAAAGCTTAGTCTCCGGCGATAATGTTATCTGGCGTCCCGGTGCTGAAATGCTAGCTGGAATCTCTGGTGTGGTTGAAGCGGTAGAGCCAAGAACATCCGTTCTGACTCGCCCTGATTATTATGATGGGCTTAAACCGGTGGCGGCAAACGTGAATCAAATGGTGATCGTTTCTTCTGTGCTTCCCGAATTATCTCTTAATATTATTGATCGCTATTTAATTGCTGCGGAAACATTATCGATTTCTCCCTTGATCGTTTTAAACAAAGTAGATTTACTGACACCGGAGCAGCGCTCACACTATCAGCAACAGCTTGATAATTATCAATCAATTGGTTACGACATCCTCTTTGTTAGTAAAGAAAGCGGCGAAAATATCGATCAGTTAGAAAGTAAACTCCGTAACCGAATTAACGTGTTTGTTGGTCAGTCGGGTGTGGGTAAATCGAGCTTAGTCAATGCATTAATGCCGCAGTTAGAAATAGAAGTTGAAGAAGGTGAAGTTTCTGAAAACTCAGGACTCGGCCAGCATACAACCACAGCGGCTCGCTTATATCATATTCCATCCGGAGGAGATTTGATTGATTCTCCTGGCGTTCGTGAATTCGGATTATGGCATTTAGATGCAGAAGAAGTGACAAAAGCCTATGTGGAATTCCGCCCTTACTTAGGTGGGTGTAAATTTCGAGATTGTAAACACCTTGATGATCCTGGCTGTCTATTGAAAGCCGCGGTTGAACGAGGAGAAATTAGCACTCAGCGGTTTGAAAATTATCACCGGATCATTGAAAGTATGTCGGAGAATAAAGCAAACCGGCAATACTCAAGAAATAAAAAAGCCGATATCTCATAAGTTAATAAACTTGACTCAGCTACGGATAACTGCTGACATAACTGATTATTTTCAGTAACATCTCGCGCCCAAATATGAAAAGACATTGGAATAGTACACGATGGATAAACTAAAAGTTGGACTGCAATATTGGCTCCCACAACATGGCTTAACCCGTTTAATTGGAAAGCTCGCTTCAGCAAAAGCAGGCGGGCTAACTACAGCCATCATTCGCTGGTTTATTAAACAATATAACGTCAACATGAATGATGCATTGCACTCTGATCCTAAGTACTACTCAACGTTTAATGAGTTTTTTGTACGTGAACTCAAGCCTGATGTTCGTCCTATCGCTTCGGGAGAGGACGTATTGGTTCATCCTGCCGACGCTCGTGTCAGCCAATTTGGGCCAATTACTGATGGGCAACTCATCCAAGCAAAAGGTCATCAATTCTCCGCTCAAGAATTACTCGGTGGCGATGCCGATTTAGCTCAAGAGTTTGCTGAGGGCGACTTTGCAACTTTGTACCTTTCACCCAGTGATTATCATCGTGTCCATATGCCCTGCGATGGAACCTTACGACAAGTGATTTATGTGCCCGGTGACCTTTTCTCCGTGAACCCGCTCACCGCAGAGCATGTACCTAACCTATTTGCACGTAACGAGCGAGTCGTGTGTATATTTGACACGCCATTTGGTCCACTGGCTCAAGTTTTAGTCGGAGCAACGATAGTCGGAAGCATTGAACTGGTTTGGTCTGGCACGATGACACCACCACGTGGAAACACCATCTATCGTTGGAATTATCCACCACAAGGACATCAAGCCGTCGTGCTCCAAAAAGGTCAAGAAATGGGGCGCTTTAAACTAGGATCAACAGTGATTAACTTGTTTGCGAAAGATGCGATTCGCTTTGATGAAAGCATGCAACTACAGTCTCCAACGTTATTGGGCTCTTCGTACGCCCATAAAGCTTAACCTTACGGTCGCCATTTTAGTTGAAATGGTGACCGTGGTAATCCGCACGCTTTCATCGCGAGTTGTTGCATAAAGTGTAAAAGTTTTAGCGCACTCTAAGACCTTTCTTGTTGAATGATTTATTCTTAGTTGTTCTCGGATAAAATTTGCCAAGGAAGCTTTTATGCATACATTATCTACTGGGCTTCTGACCCGGTTAGCCATCAGTTTTTTTATCCCGCTAGGGGTACTTGCTCTCCCAATTGATCTGATTCCTATTCAAGATTTAACCTTAGTGCAGCATCGGCTCTTAGCCATTTTCCTTCTTGCCGCTCTACTCTGGGTACTTGAACCTGTCCCTGTATTTGCTACTTCAATTTTAATCATAGCCTTAGAGCTGATTATGATTTCAGATAAAGGTCTGCATTGGTTTCGCTTACCGCTAGAGCAACATGAAGTCGGACATTTAATTCCCTACACCGACATTCTTGGCGCATTTTCCTCACCGATTATTATCTTATTTATGGGAGGGTTTGCACTGGCGATTGCTGCCTCAAAATATGAATTAGATAATAACTTAGCTCGAGTATTGCTACGCCCATTTGGCCATCAACCCAAATTTATTATGCTAGGGTTAATGTTGATCACTTCTGTTTTCTCTATGTTTATGTCCAATACGGCAACCACCGTAATGATGCTTGCATTACTAGGGCCTATCGTCGCATCCGCCCCTCAAGGTGAATTGGGTGTCAAAGCATTGGTCTTGAGTATTCCAATTGCAGCAAATACGGGAGGAATTGCAACACCGATTGGCACACCACCGAACGCCATTGCCCTGCAATATTTAACGGGTGAACATAGCATAAACTTCCTCTCTTGGATGATGATAGGGTTACCTTTTGTTTTGATCCAATTAACCATCGCCTGGTTTTTGCTGCAATACTTTTTCCCGTCTTCTCAACCAACCATGACACTTAAATTACAAGGCACTTTTCAACGTTCTTGGCGCGCAATGGTGGTTTATTGCACCTTTACGGCTACGATCGTGTTATGGATGACCACCGCATTACATGGCATGAATACTTATGTGGTTTCGATTATTCCACTGGCCGTTTTCACACTAACAGGAATTATGGGAAAAGAAGAACTCAAATTGATTAACTGGGATGTACTTTGGCTCGTTGCTGGCGGGATTGCAATTGGCATTGGTTTAGAACATACAGGCCTAGCTGAAGCGCTAGCCCACGCCATTGATTATGAACGTTTATCCCCGATGTTTGTAGTGATATCTCTCTCTATTGTTTGTTGGCTGATGGCTAACTTTATGTCGAATACAGCAACCGCTAACCTATTAATGCCGATTGCCGCGGCGATAGGGATCTCGATGAATAATTTAACAGCGGTCGGAGGGTTACAAGGCCTACTCATTGTTGTGGCATTTTCCGCCTCACTCGGTATGATTCTTCCTGTTTCAACCCCCCCCAATTCGCTAGCCTACTCGACAGGGTTAATTGAAAGTAAGGATATGGCGAAAACTGGCCTCATTCTTGGCTTAATTGGCTTAAGTATTGTCTATCTAGCGGCTTGGATTCTGACATAGCTAATTTTGATCAATAGGCAACGTTTTGTTGCATTGATAGGGAGAATCGTTGATCTTAACCTACTGCAAAGCGAGTAAAGTGTAGTAAAATTACGCTAGTTTTCACTTTCTAATTACTATGAATTTAATGAGGTCATAACTATGTCTACTAAGAAGCCAATGGCTCTAGTCATTCTTGACGGTTGGGGCTACCGTCAAGATAACAGTAGCAACGCCATTAACAATGCCAATACACCAGTGATTGATAGCCTGATGGCTAACTGCCCACACACACTCATCTCTGCATCAGGCATGGATGTGGGCCTTCCTGACGGTCA
This sequence comes from Vibrio sp. V30_P3S12P165, assembly GCF_009904905.1. Taxonomy (NCBI): domain Bacteria; kingdom Pseudomonadati; phylum Pseudomonadota; class Gammaproteobacteria; order Vibrionales; family Vibrionaceae; genus Vibrio; species Vibrio sp. V30_P3S12P165. Next base: position 4,990 of record NZ_WXWH01000069.1, read on the forward strand.
AATGGGTAACTCTGAAGTGGGTCATACCAACATCGGTGCAGGTCGTATTGTTTATCAAGACCTCACTCGTATAACGAAAGCAATTGCCGATGGTGAGTTCCAACAAAATGAAGCGATTGTCACTGCTATTGATAAAGCCGTTGCTGAAGGTAAAGCGGTACACTTAATGGGGTTAATGTCTCCAGGTGGCGTACATTCTCATGAAGATCACATCTATGCGGCAGTCGAATTAGCGGCGGCTCGCGGAGCTGAAAAAATCTACCTCCACTGCTTCCTTGATGGTCGTGATACCCCGCCGCGTAGTGCAGAAAACTCACTGCAGCGTTTCCAAGACCTATTTACAAAACTGGGTAAAGGTCGCATCGCTTCTTTGGTTGGCCGCTATTACGCAATGGATCGCGATAATAACTGGGATCGAGTTGAAAAAGCGTACGATCTACTGACTCAAGCGAAAGCTGAATTTACCTACGATTCCGCGGTAGCAGGCCTTGAAGCAGCTTACGCTCGGGAAGAAAATGACGAGTTTGTACAAGCGACTGAAATTCGCACGGCAGATCAAGCATCTGCAGCAATGCAAGATGGTGATGCCGTTCTGTTTTTGAACTACCGTGCCGACCGTGCTCGTGAAATTACTCGCACTTTTGTCGCTGATTTTAATGGCTTCAAACGTAGCGTTTTCCCTGCGGTCAACTTTGTTATGCTGACTCAATATGCGGCTGATATTCCGCTAGCTACCGCTTTCCCACCCGCTTCACTTGAAAACACTTACGGTGAATGGCTATCTAAAGCAGGTAAAACCCAGTTACGTATTTCTGAAACAGAAAAATATGCTCATGTCACCTTCTTCTTTAACGGGGGTGTTGAAAATGAATTTGTCGGCGAAGAACGTCAACTCGTTGCCTCTCCTAAAGTCGCAACCTATGACTTACAACCTGAAATGAGTTCAAAAGAGTTGACGGATAAACTGGTCGCTGCGATTAAATCAGGTAAATATGATGCCATCATCTGTAACTATCCAAATGGCGATATGGTGGGGCATACTGGCGTTTACGATGCCGCGGTGAAAGCATGTGAAGCCGTTGATGAATGTATTGGTCGAGTGGTTGAAGCAATCAAAGAAGTGGATGGTCAATTACTGATTACTGCCGATCATGGTAACGCGGAAATGATGGTCAATCCAGAAACTGGCGGTATCCATACTGCGCATACAAATTTACCAGTTCCTTTGATTTACGTCGGTAATAAGGCAATCACGTTAAATCAAGGTGGTAAATTATCCGATCTTGCTCCAACTATGTTGGCGCTCAGTGATATGGAAATTCCTGCCGAAATGTCAGGTCAAATTCTTTATTCTTAAGCTTTTTATTAAGATCATAATAAAAGCCCCATTTGGGGCTTTTATATTATTCGTTTCTGTTAAGCTCGACGATAATTGAAAAAGATAGCAAATGTATTCATCATCTTGCTCGCCTCATTCATCACTTTGAGTATACTAAGTGCTCAGCAATTTCTACGATGATGACGATAACAGATGATCTTCTCTATTTTTAAACGGATGACTCTCTCCCTTCAACTAACCGTTTGCTTAGCGAGCATGCTATTTTCTCTTATGAGTCACGCCGTATCACAACAAGAGCTATCGGGAGTAAAAAGTGAAATTACTCGTCAGCAACAATCATTAGCTCAAAGACAAAAACAGTTAGATCAGCTGCAACAGTCTTTAAAACAACAAGAGTTGTCCATTTCCCAGTTAGAAAAACAGATCCAATCTACGCAAAAAGACCTAACTCATACAAATAAAAATATCGCAGCCCTTCAGACAAACATGACCCAATTAGAAGAGCAACACCAGCAACAAGCAAAAAAGCTAACAGAGCTATTGCAGACGTACTACGTAACTCGGCGAGCATTAGCCAGTGGTGATCTATTAAAAAATGGTGTTGAACAAGATCGAATGAGTCAATACTACCAGCACTTAGCCAAAAGTCGCTCGACAATGATTCAGCAACTAGAAGCCACTCGCCAAACACTAAACGAAAATGAACACCAACTCCAGTTGGAACGGGAACAAATCACCACGCTACTACAGCAACAAACACAAAAGCGCGATCAATTAAGCAAGACTCAACAAAAACGGCAACAAACCATTACCTCAATTAGCAAAAGCATCTCTGGCGATAAAGTCTATCTGGCGGAATTACAACGTAATGAAACTCGCTTAAAAGCGGAAATAGCTAAAGCCGCCAAACGCAATGCAGTCCCCATGGATGGACTTGCCAAACAACGAGGTAAACTACCTTGGCCGATTCAAGGGCAGGTTTTACATCAATTTGGTGAGCGACAAACCGGACAAGTGGATTGGAAAGGGATGGTGATTAATGCTAGTTATGGCCAAGCTGTTAAGGCGGTTTATCCCGGAACCGTTGTCTTTGCCGAGTATTTAAGAGGTTATGGATTAGTTATTTTACTCGATCATGGTCAAGGTGATATGACACTATATGGTTATAACCAATCACTGATGAAAAAAGAAGGCGACAAAGTAGCAGCTGGGGAAACACTTGCACTGGCAGGTGATACTGGCGGACAAACACGCCCAGCCTTATATTTTGAAATCCGCCGTAACAGTAAAGCAGAAAACCCCCGCCATTGGCTCACTCGTTAATTGTGTAGATTAAGCTTGGTAGTAGTTTTCAACGCTTGAAATTAATTGAGTAATATCTTGTTTAGATAATCGATTAATTCCACCAGCAGCCTCACGCCCACCACCAGAGGAAAACTGAGCACAAACCGTGCCTGCACCTTGCTTATTGACTAATGGCGCTCGCAATGAAACGGTATAGCTGTCACTGTCTAACCGAGTGAGTACTAAATGCGCCTTTTGATGTTGTTGGTTTGCGAGCAAATTACTGTATACCCCACTCACCCGATGCGATAACGCTTCCGCTGGCAATTCGAAAACACGTAATACACGACTTTCATAATACGCAGGGACAGCAAGGACTTGCTCCATATCTTGTTGATAACACTGATCTAATATGGAATAAGGAGAGAGAGGCTCAGCAATCAGCTCAAATGGAGAAGGATAGTCAAGTAAAGCACGGAATAAATCCGCTGGGTGATAATGTAAATCTTGCAGTGATTGCCCATAACCATTGTAATTGATTAAGGTGCCTAATCGCTTTAACTGCTCTGATTGCAAGCTCGTTAAACCGGCTAAGCCAGCGAGATGATCCCCGATTTCAAGTAAATTATCGCCGTACGCAGCAGTAATCGCCCAATGGTGATATTGTCCATTTAGCAGACGATCAATAATCAATCCAGTACAAGTATTTGCACTTAAATCAATCGCTGTCGTAAGGTTCGGATGAATAGGGATAGGGCCCGTTTGGTGATGGTCGGCGTAAAAAACCTGAGCCCCGCTATCCAAAATTCGCTGTAAATCTAGCACATTTTTTGCCAGTGAAAGATCCAAAACGGTAAGACTGTCTGCTGATGTTACGGATAAAGACTGTAATAATTGAATATCTCGCTTAACCCCGGTGATCAATTGACTATTACAGGGATTAGCCAGACGTAGCTGTAACAGCGCTATGATACCGTCGGCATCACCATTGAACACATCATAATGCATGGCGAAACAACCAAAGTAGGAGAATGAATAGCAATAATGTAGGGTGATTACGCATGAACAAGCAAGATAAAAAAGTTATATCTCATTGCAATTAAACATGCATAATCCGCACGCCATCTTCTAATAATTGCAGTTGTTCTAATCCTTGTTCGGTCGCATTCGATTTCATGACAGAAATAATTTGTAGCATGCCTTGGTGAATAACCGATTCGGTAATTTTTGAACTTAAAGACATCGCCGATTGATAAGTCAACCAACTTGAAGCAATCAAATGTAAAGTTGTCACCATTTTTTTCATGTCATCATGCTCAAGTTTTAACAGTTTCATCTCAACAAATACCTGCATAATGTCAACTAAATTCGACTGTAGCTTTGCTTGTACTTGAATATAGTCATTATGCAACGGCTCATCTCGCTGCAAAATTTCCGGTAAATTGGCGTAAAAGAAACGGTATTTCCACATTAACGTAAAAATTGAATCAAAATAGTGCTTCAAAAGCGTAAGGCTTTCATAAGGCCGCTGCCAAGGAGTAAAACGTTCTATTAATTCCGCAGAATAAAGCGCAAAGATCTCTCGTACGATTTCTTGTTTATTACGAAAATGATAATAGAGATTGCCCGGGCTAATCTCTATATGGGCAGCAATATGATTGGTTGTGATGGATCTTTCTCCATGTTCATTAAATAATGCTAAGGCTGCATGAACAATTCGATCTTTTGTTTTCATCTATCGTCGACATTCTTATTTAAAAGGGTTATCTAAGAGTATAAATGAGCCGAATAAGTAAGTCCGTTCAGCACATAAAACGATGTTTGACTTAAAAAACGCCTGACCAGCAGGCGTTGAATCCTTTATTGATGGAATGGTCTAGACAGTTCATGCACCGCATCGACAAAAACACCGGCATTTTCTGGTGGAACATCCAAATGAATACCATGCCCCAAGTTAAAGACATGTCCCGTTCCTTGACCAAACCCTTGTAAAATCGTTGCAACTTCGTCGCGAATTCGCTCATGAGGAGCATACAGCATAGATGGATCCATATTCCCCTGTAAGGCGACTTTATCACCCACTCGCTCTTTCGCATCGGCAATATTAATTGTCCAATCAAGGCCGATTGCGTCGCACCCTGTGGCGGCAATTTGCTCTAACCACATGCCGCCATTTTTGGTAAACAGAGTGACAGGAACCTGACGACCATCATGTTCACGAATCAAACCGTCAACGATTTTATGCATATAGCGTAGTGAAAAATCTTGGTAATCACGTGGCGTTAAAACACCACCCCAAGTATCAAAAACCATCACTGACTGCGCCCCGGCTTTGATTTGCGCATTTAAATAGTCGACGACGCTATCCGCTAATTTATCCAATAATAAGTGTAACGTTTGCGGCTCAGCGTACATCATTTTTTTGATCTTTGTGAAGGCTTTCGAACTTCCACCTTCAACCATATAAGTTGCCAAAGTCCAAGGACTACCTGAAAAACCGATGAGAGGGACTTCACCTTTTAGATCTTTTTTGATCTGACGAACCGCATTCATGACATAACGTAATTCGCCTTCAGGATCAGGCATTATGAGTTTTTCAACATCTTGCTTACAAGCTATCGGACGTTTGAATTTTGGCCCTTCTCCCGCTTCAAAGTAAAGCCCTAATCCCATCGCATCCGGAATCGTCAAAATATCAGAAAATAAGATTGCTGCATCAAGAGAAAAGCGACGTAACGGCTGTAATGTGACTTCAGAAGCGAGCTCTGCATTTTTACATAGTGACAGAAAATCCCCAGCTTGAGCGCGAGTCGCCCGATATTCAGGCAAATAACGTCCGGCTTGACGCATCATCCATACCGGAGTGTAATCGACAGGTTGCTTGAGTAATGCACGCAAATAGCGGTCATTTTTTAATTCAGTCATGGTTTATCCACTTCTCTTATTTGGCTGTATTTTATTAAGTATTCTAACATTGATTTCACTTCCATCGTGGGAAGCTTTGCAACCGAGATCAAGTTATTCACCTTTAAATCAATGCTTAATTTGCGTACTCCCTCATTCAATGTTACAAATTTGTTTGCTAGCGAAAACTACAATAATAACTGAGTGTTATTCTGACTCAGCATCTCATAACGACATCTTACTTACCCCCTCCCACTGTGGAGGGTTTTTTTTGGCTAATTGATCCGACAGTCTCTTGCTGTATAGTGACAAGAGTATGCTCAATTAAGCTTCTAGCGATTGTACCTTTCGGAGCCAGGGGTGGTAAGCTTTGTGCAGAAAACCATTGTGCGTCAGTTAATTCAGAATAATCTGGCTTTAATTCTCCAGAGGCATAGTCCGCTAAAAAAGCCATCATCATACTGGAAGGAAAGGGCCATGGCTGACTGCCAAAATAGCGGATATTTTTAACCAATATACCGGTTTCTTCTTTGATTTCTCTAGCAACACACTGCTCTAAGGTTTCACCTGCTTCAACAAACCCAGCGATGACGGTATACATGCCATTACGGTGACGAGGATGCTGAGCAAGTAGAATTTGCTGCTGATGACGAACCGCAACAATGATGCAGGGGAAAATACGTGGATAATGCAGGGTTCGACATTCCTGACATTGCATTGCCAATTGATGGTGATTAAGGTAATTGCGTCCACCACATTGAGGGCAAAATCGCATGGTTTGGCTCATATGGCCATATTGAATCGCTTTACTCGCCATTAAGAACAGAGAATCATCGAAATGCAACAATTCACGTAAATGAGTCATTTCTAAGGTGCAATCAATTTCTTGAGCATTGATCCAATATATCGGAACCTCCTGTTGATAACCGATAAGCACTGCCTGTGATGAAGGTAGATTCCACTGCTCAGCGCAGCCTTGTGGGATCGTATCGTTCACCGTCCAGATCTCACTTCCTGATACCACACACCAATAAGCCGATTTTTGATCACTATTTTCTAACATACTCACTCCTGATCGCTTGCAGTTCAACCATTTTACTGGCAATCTAATTTCATACCAGAGTTTGTAGTCATTTGATTTCCATGCCTATAAATTCTTGTTTAAGCAAAGGATGGTGGTCTTCACCACACATATGCAGACACGATCATCAAATCGATGATCCGATCATGAGGGCGTGGCCATGCTAAAGAAGTTAAAAAAAACACAAGAACAATGGGGTGGTTCAAGTGATGTCATCGATCACTGGTTAGATAAACGGCAGCAGTTGCTAGTCGAATATTGCCAACTGGCAGTAACAGCGCCGCTACCCGATAATCAGGCCTTTAGTGAGCTCCCCTCTCTGCAAGCAATACAATACTTTAGCCAAGAGCTCGTCGATTATATCTCTGAAGGTCACTTCAAAATCTATGATATGGTCATGAACAAGTGGCAAGCCACTGGATTTAAGGCAACCGATGAAATCAACCAAACTTATGCTCAAATAACTCAGACTAATGATCCGTTACTAAATTTTGCTGACCGTTATGCTACGCTCAGTGGCGAAGATGATCTTGAGTCTTTTGATGATGATCTATCAAAGGTCGGAGAAGTGCTCGAATCACGATTTGAATTGGAAGATTATCTAATTCAGTTAATTGCTGATAGTTTATCAATTCCACCTGGAGCATAAAGCTTCGTTGGCGCTGTTTTCCAACTTACTCCATGGTTCCAAACCAAATAAAAAGGCACCCGAAGGTGCCTTTTTTCATTCAACTATTGATTACTCATTAGAAGAAAAACCAGCATTTAGCAAAGCAGCAAGGTTATCTGTTGCTTGCTCAGCCGATGGGCCTTCTTTTTCTACTTGACGCTTAGCTTGACGATCTTGATGGTACGCAAATCCGGTACCTGCTGGGATCAGACGGCCAACGATAACGTTCTCTTTCAGACCACGCAAATCATCTCGTTTACCCGATACGGCAGCCTCGGTCAGTACTCGTGTCGTTTCTTGGAATGATGCGGCAGAAATGAACGATTCAGTCGCCAAAGAAGCTTTGGTAATACCCAGTAACTCACGTTCAAAACGTGCAGGCTCTTTACCTTCAGACTCTAACTGACGATTAGCAATCTTCACTTGTGAGTATTCCACTTGCTCACCAGGTAAGAATTCAGAATCACCAGCATGAGTAATCGTACACTTACGCAGCATCTGACGAACGATAGTTTCAATGTGTTTATCGTTAATCTTAACGCCTTGTAAGCGATAGACTTCTTGAACTTCGTTAGCGATGTACGTCGTTACCGCATGGATACCACGCAAACGCAGAATATCATGTGGAGACTCTGGGCCATCAGCAATAACATCACCACGTTCAATACGCTCACCTTCAAACACGTTGAGCTGACGATGCTTAGGAATCATCTCCTCGTAAGTATCACCACCATCACGTGTGATAACCAAGCGACGCTTACCTTTGGTTTCTTTACCAAATGAAACGGTACCGGTGTGTTCTGCCAAAATGGCAGGCTCTTTCGGTTTACGCGCTTCAAATAAGTCAGCAACGCGAGGCAGACCACCGGTAATATCTTTGTTGCCGCCAGATTTCTGAGGAATCCGCGCCAGTGTATCACCAATGTTTACTTCTGCACCGTCTTCGATATTGACAATCGCTTTACCAGGTAGGAAATATTGTGCTGGCATATCAGTGCCAGGAATCAATACATCTTTTCCTTTTTCATCAACCAATTTAATCGCAGGACGCATATCTTTACCCGCTGCAGGGCGCGCCGCAGGTTCAGTCACTTCACTTGAAGATAAACCGGTTAGATCATCGGTTTGACGAGAAACAGTCACACCATCGATCATATCAACAAATTGAATACGACCAGCTACCTCAGTAATGATAGGGAGTGTATGTGCTTCCCAGTTAGCAATAACTTCACCAACATCAACAGCTTGATTATCAGCTTTGCTTAATAACGAACCGTATGGCAGTTTGTGTTTCTCTTTAGTACGACCAAACTCATCAATAATAGTCAGTTCAGAAGCACGTGATGTGATCACTAACTTACCATTTTTATTGGTTACGAACTTCGCGTTATGCAGCTTCACCGAACCTTTGTTCTTCGCTTGAATGCTGTTTTCTGCTGCTGCAGTCGATGCTGCACCACCGATGTGGAACGTACGCATCGTCAACTGTGTACCTGGTTCACCGATAGACTGAGCGGCAATAACACCGACAGCTTCGCCTTGGTTCACTAAATGACCACGAGCCAAATCACGACCATAACACAGAGCGCAACAACCAAAGTCAGCGTCACAGGTTACGACTGAACGAACACGGATACGGTCAACTGAGTTATCGTTCAGAATTTGACACCATTTCTCATCCAACAGCGTGTTACGCGGCACAAGCACTTCTTCTGTACCTGGTTTCAGAATATCTTCTGCAACCACACGACCAAGAGCAAGCTCAGTTAGCGGAACTTTAACGTCACCACCCTCAATGTGAGGCATCATATCAACGCCTTCATGAGTACCACAGTCGTGCTCAGTAACCACAACATCTTGTGCTACATCCACTAAACGACGAGTCAAATAACCCGAGTTCGCGGTTTTCAATGCGGTATCAGCTAGCCCCTTACGCGCACCGTGGGTTGAGATAAAGTACTGAAGTACGTTCAGACCTTCTTTAAAGTTCGCGGTAATTGGCGTTTCAATAATCGAGCCATCCGGACGAGCCATTAGACCACGCATACCCGCAAGCTGACGAATCTGCGCCGCAGAACCACGAGCACCCGAGTCAGCCATCATATAGATGCTGTTAAACGATTCTTGACGTTCTTGCTCACCGTCGCGGTTGACAACCAGTTCAGATGAAAGGTTTTCCATCATCGCTTTCGCAACGCGATCATTGGTTGATGCCCAAATATCAATCACTTTGTTGTAGCGTTCACCAGCAGTTACCAAACCTGACTGGAATTGCTCTTGAATTTCACGGACTTCTTCTTCCGCTTCAGCAATTTCAGTATATTTAGCGGCTGGTACAACCATATCATCGATACCAACAGACACACCTGATAGTGCAGCATAAGCAAAGCCGGTATACATGATTTGGTCGGCAAAAATTACCGTATCTTTTAGACCAAGCTTACGATAAGCCTCGTTGAGTAGGTTAGAAATTTGCTTCTTACCTAACTTCTGGTTCACGATACTAAATGGCAGACCTTTCGGTACGATTTGCCATAACATGGCACGACCAACCGTGGTATCAACCATCTTAGTTTCAGTGGTACTGTTACCGTCTTCATCGACAACGGTTTCAGTGATACGTACTTTTACGCGAGCATGCAGTTCAGCGCTCTTCGTACGATATGCCTTTTCGGCCTCAGCTGGGCCAGCAAGGTACATCCCCTCGCCTTTGGCATTGATCTTTTCACGCGTCATATAGTACAAGCCCAATACAACGTCCTGTGAAGGAACGATGATCGGATCACCGGATGCTGGCGACAGAATATTGTTAGTCGACATCATTAGGGTACGCGCTTCAAGCTGTGCTTCTAGTGTTAGAGGCACGTGAACCGCCATTTGGTCACCATCGAAGTCCGCGTTGTACGCCGCACAAACGAGTGGGTGTAACTGAATGGCTTTGCCTTCGATCAGTACTGGTTCAAACGCTTGGATACCTAGACGGTGCAGTGTCGGTGCACGGTTGAGTAGCACTGGGTGTTCACGGATCACTTCGTCTAAGATATCCCAAACGACCGCTTCTTCACGCTCAACCATTTTCTTCGCAGCTTTGATTGTCGTCGCTAGGCCACGAGTCTCTAACTTGCTGTAAATGAATGGTTTGAATAGCTCAAGTGCCATCTTCTTAGGAAGACCACACTGGTGTAGACGAAGGTATGGACCGACTGTGATTACTGAACGGCCAGAGTAGTCTACACGTTTACCTAGCAGGTTCTGACGGAAACGACCTTGCTTACCCTTGATCATATCAGCAAGAGATTTCAACGGACGCTTGTTTGAACCTGTGATCGCGCGGCCGCGACGACCGTTGTCGAGTAGTGCGTCAACAGACTCTTGCAACATACGTTTTTCGTTACGTACGATGATGTCCGGAGCAGCAAGCTCTAGCAGGCGCTTCAAACGGTTGTTACGGTTGATTACGCGACGGTATAGGTCGTTCAGATCAGACGTCGCAAAGCGACCACCGTCTAGTGGTACTAGAGGACGTAGATCTGGCGGAAGTACCGGAAGCACCGTCAAAATCATCCACTCTGGCTTGTTACCAGAGGCCAGGAATGCTTCAACCAGCTTCAAACGTTTAGTGACTTTTTTGCGCTTAGTTTCAGAGTTCGTCGTCTCTAATTCTTCACGCATCTGCTCTGTTTCCACTTGCAAATCCATGGACGATAAGAGATCTTTAATCGCTTCCGCACCCATTTTTGCCGTGAATTCATCGCCCCACTCTTCCAAGCGATCCAGATACTCTTCTTCAGTCAGCATCTGACCGCGTTCAAGATCTGTCATGCCCGGTTCAGTCACTACGTACATTTCGAAGTAAAGAACACGTTCGATATCACGTAAAGGCATATCCATTAATAAACCAATGCGCGATGGCAATGATTTTAAGAACCAGATGTGTGCAACCGGTGAAGCAAGCTCGATGTGACCCATACGGTCACGACGAACTTTAGTCTGGGTTACTTCAACGCCACACTTCTCACAAATCACACCACGGTGTTTCAGACGCTTATATTTGCCACAAAGACATTCGTAGTCTTTTACCGGACCAAAAATACGCGCACAGAACAGACCATCACGTTCAGGCTTGAACGTACGATAGTTGATCGTTTCAGGTTTTTTCACTTCACCAAAAGACCATGAACGGATCATGTCTGGTGAAGATAGACCGATTTTGATTGCATCAAATTCTTCAGTCTTATGCTGTGCTTTTAGAAAGTTTAATAAGTCTTTCACAATCAGCTCCTGTAAGGAGTTAAAAGGGCCCGCTGCGTAATGTAGCGAGCACCTTCCTACCAGAAAACCTGTTTGGTCCCCCATAGGGGAACCTTAAGGTTTACTCTTCGTCTTCTAACTCGATGTTGATACCTAGCGAGCGAATCTCTTTTAACAGAACGTTAAACGATTCTGGCATACCAGGTTCCATCGCGTGGTTACCATCTACGATGTTCTTATACATCTTCGTCCGGCCGTTAACGTCATCAGACTTAACGGTGAGCATTTCTTGTAGTGTATAAGCTGCACCATAAGCTTCTAATGCCCACACTTCCATCTCACCGAAACGTTGACCACCGAACTGGGCTTTACCGCCCAATGGCTGTTGAGTGACCAAGCTGTAAGAACCCGTTGAACGCGCATGCATTTTATCGTCCACTAAGTGGTTCAATTTCAGCATGTACATATAACCAACCGTTACAGGACGTTCGAAAGCATCACCTGTGCGACCATCAAACAGAGTTAACTGTCCTGATGTTGGTAAATCAGCCAATTGCAACATAGCTTTGATAGAAGTTTCATTCGCGCCATCAAAAACAGGAGTTGCTACTGGTAAACCATTTCGCAAGTTATTTGCCAAGGTACGAACTTCATCGTCCGATAATGTGGCAATGTCTACTTTCTGACGGGTTTCACCCAGATCATACACTTTTTGCAAGAATTCACGCAGTTTAGCTAATTCTTGCTGCTCTTTGATCATCTGGTTGATCTTGTCACCAATACCTTTCGCCGCCAAACCTAAGTGAACTTCTAAGATCTGACCAATGTTCATCCGCGATGGTACGCCCAGTGGGTTGAGTACGATATCGACAGGTTGACCATTTTCATCGTAAGGCATGTCTTCAACAGGGTTGATCTTCGAGATAACACCTTTGTTACCATGACGACCCGCCATTTTATCACCAGGTTGAATGCGACGTTTGACCGCTAAATAAACTTTGACGATCTTCAGTACGCCCGGTGCTAAATCATCACCTTGAGTAATCTTACGGCGTTTAGCTTCAAATTTCTTATCGAAATCAGCCTTTAGCTCATCCCATTGTTCAGCAAGCTGCTCTAGCTGAGATTGTAGCTCGTCATCGGCCAGTGTTTGCTCAAGCCATTTTTTACGTTCAATCGCATCTAATTTCGCTTCAGAGTAACCACCCGCTAGCAATACAGAACGAACACGAGCAAGCAAACCACCTTCCAGAATCTGGAATTCTTCGGTTAGATCTTTCTTCGCTTCTTTTAACTGCATGTGCTCGATTTCAAGCGCACGTTTGTCTTTTTCTACACCATCGCGAGTAAAGACTTGCACGTCGATAACCGTACCAGCAACAGAGTTTGGAACACGTAATGACGTATCTTTTACATCAGATGCTTTCTCACCAAAGATAGCACGCAAGAGTTTCTCTTCTGGCGTTAGCTGAGTTTCACCTTTTGGTGTTACTTTACCAACCAGAATGTCGCCGCCTTTTACTTCTGCACCGATGTATACGATGCCAGACTCATCTAGTTTAGACAGTGCAGCTTCACCAACGTTTGGAATATCTGCAGTGATCTCTTCGGCACCCAGCTTAGTATCACGAGCCACACAAGACAGTTCTTGAATGTGAATAGTGGTAAAGCGGTCATCTTGAACTACGCGTTCGGAAACTAAGATCGAGTCTTCGAAGTTGTAACCATTCCAAGGCATGAATGCGATACGCATGTTTTGGCCAAGAGCCAATTCGCCAAGGTCAGTTGAAGGACCGTCTGCTAGTACGTCACCACGAGCCACCGGTTCACCTGGCATCACACATGGACGCTGGTTGATACAAGTGTTCTGGTTAGAACGGGTGTATTTGGTCAGATTGTAGATGTCGATACCTGCTTCACCAGGAATTAACTCTTCTTCGTTTACTTTGACAACAATACGTGAAGCATCAACTGACTGGATCATACCACCACGTTTCGCTACCGCAGTTACGCCAGAGTCAACCGCTACATTGCGCTCAATACCCGTACCAACAAGTGGTTTCTCTGAGCGTAAAGTTGGAACCGCCTGACGTTGCATGTTCGCACCCATCAAAGCACGGTTCGCATCATCGTGTTCTAGGAACGGAATGAGTGATGCTGCAATAGAAACCACTTGGTTAGTCGCAACATCCATGTAGTCAACATGTTCACGAGGATGCAGGCCAGATTCGCCTTTTTGACGCGCCGTAATCAGCTCATCAGCAAAACGGTTTTCATCGGTCAATTTTGCGTTCGCCTGAGCGATAACAAATTGGCCTTCTTCGATTGCAGACAAGTAATCGACTTCATCCGTCACCACACCATCAACTACACGGCGATAAGGCGTTTCTAAGAAACCGTACTCATTGCAACGTGCAAACGCAGACAAAGAGTTAATCAAACCGATGTTTGGACCTTCCGGTGTTTCGATTGGACACAGACGACCATAGTGCGTTACGTGTACGTCACGAACTTCGAAACCAGCACGCTCACGAGTCAGACCGCCAGGGCCCAATGCAGAAATACGACGCTTGTGCGTGACTTCTGACAGCGGGTTGTTCTGATCCATAAATTGAGAGAGCTGAGAAGAACCAAAGAATTCTTTAACAGCAGCAGAAATCGGTTTCGCGTTGATCAGATCTTGTGGCATCACATTATCAAGATCGCCTAGACTTAGACGTTCTTTCACTGCACGTTCAACACGAACAAGCCCAACACGGAATTGGTTTTCTGCCATTTCGCCAACACTACGAATACGGCGGTTGCCTAAGTGGTCGATGTCATCCACTTCGCCTTTACCATTACGAATCGAGATCAGCTTTTTCATCACTTCGATGATATCGGTTTCATCGAGTGTGCCTTGCTCTTCCGCACCATCGCGCTCAATAGAACTGTTGAACTTCATACGTCCAACAGTTGAAAGATCATAGCGTTCTGGCGAGAAGAACAAGCTTTCAAATAATGATTCTGCGGCTTCTTTTGTTGGTGGCTCGCCAGGGCGCATCATGCGGTAAATCTCTACTAATGCAGAAATACGGTCTGACGTGCTGTCGATACGCAAGGTTTCCGACATGAACGGACCGTGATCAAGATCATTGGTAAAGAGAACTTCAAGTTTCTTATAACCGGCTTGCGATAGATTAGCTAATGCTTCAAGGCTAACTTCTTGGTTAGCCGCAACAATCACTTCTCCAGTCGCTTCATTGATATAATCTTTTGAGGAGACTTTTCCGACAATATAGTCAACAGGTACTTCAATGAAGCTAACGTTATCTTTTTCTAACTGGCGAATATGACGCGCAGTAACTCGGCGGCCTTTCTCAACATAAACCTTACCATCGGCTTCGATATCAAACGTTGCCGTTTCACCACGCAAGCGCTCAGGGACCAATTCCATCATTAGAGTTTGGTCTTTGACTTCGAAATTCACTTTTTCGAAGAAGATATCGAGGATCTCCTCTGTCGTTTTACCTAAAGCACGAAGAATGATCGATGCAGGTAACTTACGACGGCGGTCGATACGAACGTATAGGTTGTCCTTAGGATCGAATTCAAAATCGAGCCATGAACCACGGTAAGGGATAACACGTGCATTATAGAGCACTTTACCAGAAGAGTGGGTCTTACCCTTATCGCTGTCGAAGAACACGCCTGGGCTTCGGTGCAGCTGGGATACGATAACCCTCTCGGTACCATTAATTACAAAGGTACCATTATCTGTCATGAGTGGAATTTCACCCATGTAGACTTCTTGTTCTTTAATATCTTTGACAGTACCTGCTGGCGCGTCTTTATCAAAAATCACTAAACGTAGTTTTACACGTAGCGGTTTTGAATAAGTTACACCACGGATTTGACATTCTTTAACGTCAAAAACTGGCTCACCAAGACGGTAGCTAACGTATTGCAGCTCTGAATTGCCGTTATAGCTCTGAATTGGAAAAACAGAACGAAAAGCAGCTTCAAGACCGTATTGTCCCTCTGGATCCTGTTCGATAAATTTTTCGAATGAATCAAGCTGGATCGATAGCAGGTATGGAATGTCCAACACTTGTGGACGAGTACCAAAGTCCTTACGGATGCGCTTTTTCTCGGTATAAGAGTAAACCATGGGGTTCCTCAGCTCGCTGATAAGTGACCCAAACTGTCCGCCTTTGTCTATAAAGGAGTAGGACAGTGACTAAATCGCTGTTTACTGTAGTGACATCTTATTTCGTTAGAATGAGATGCTTTTTGCATGGATATGGAACGCTTAAACAGCGGGAAAATTCGCCCATACCCTACAGCGCAAAAAGGCCGGTGGTCAACAAACCACCAGCCGTTAGCCTTTCGGCTAAACAATTAAGTAATAATTACTTAATTTCAACAGTTGCACCAGCTTCTTCTAGCTGAGCTTTAAGAGCTTCAGCTTCAGCTTTCTCAACGCCTTCTTTCAGAGGTGCTGGAGCGCCATCAACTAGAGCTTTAGCTTCTTTCAAACCAAGACCAGTTGCGCCACGTACTGCTTTAATTACAGCAACTTTGTTACCGCCAGCAGCAGTTAGGATTACGTCGAATTCAGTTTGCTCTTCAACAGCCGCACCAGCAGCAGCGCCACCAGCAACAACTGCAGCAGCAGCAGAAACACCAAACTTCTCTTCCATAGCAGAGATAAGTTCAACAACTTGCATTACAGACATTTCTGCAATAGCGTCTAGGATTTGCTCGTTAGTAATAGACATAACAATTCTCTTTTAAGTCAACAATAAGTTTATTTGGCAATCAGTGAAAAGCAAGGCAATTAAGCTGCGGCTGCTTCTTTTTGATCGCGGATAGCAGCGATAGTACGTGCCAGCTTGCCTGCAGAAGCTTCTTTCATGCACATCATTAAGCGTGCAATTGCTTCGTCGTAAGTTGGTAGTGTCGCTAGTACTTCAACGTCAGTTAATGCGCCTTCGTATGCAGCTGCTTTGATTTCAAATGCTTTATTATCTTTAGCGAAGTCTTTAAAGAGACGCGCCGCAGCACCTGGGTGCTCGTTAGAAAAGCCAATCAAAGTAGGGCCTACAAATACCTCTTTTAGGCATTCGTAAGCTGTGCCTTCTACCGCACGACGTGCAAGTGTATTACGCACAACTTTCATGTAAACGCCCGCTTCACGCGCTTGTTTACGTAGAGTTGTTAACGCAGCTACTTGAACACCGCGAGAGTCAGCAACAACTGCAGAAAGTGCACCACTGGCCGCTTCGTTGACTTCAGCAACAATTGCTTGTTTGTCTTGAAGGTTTAAAGCCATCTTGGATTGCTCCTGGTTGTTATTACACCACTCACTATTAATAATAATGAGAGCTTATTCGGTGCAGTCCCAGAAGAAAGTTAACTTAATAAAAAATTAGAGCTTTCTGTCAGTTCGGGCACCATCTACGTAGGTTTTATTAAGTTATCTAATTGATAACGCCTACGGTCTTGGACGGAGACTGGGTCATAGTTCAAAGAACCAAAGTTCAGCCCCAACCACAAATATTAGGCGCAAGATTATACATCAATCTCGCACCTAAGCAAATGAATTATGCTTGAGTCGCCAGAGTATTCTGATCAACAGCAACACCTGCGCCCATCGTCGTAGAGATACTTACTTTCTTAACGTAAGTGCCTTTAGCTGATGATGGTTTTGCTTTCTTAAGCGCAACAAGAAGAGCCTCTAGGTTCTCTTTAAGTTGTTCTGTTTCGAAAGATACTTTACCGATCGTGGTATGGATAATGCCGTTTTTGTCATTACGATAACGAACCTGACCCGCTTTAGCATTTTTCACTGCTTCAGCAACGTTAGGAGTTACAGTACCAACTTTTGGGTTTGGCATCAGACCACGAGGACCAAGGATTGTACCGAGTTGACCGACAACGCGCATTGCATCAGGAGAAGCAATGACTACGTCAAAGTTCATTTCGCCTTTTTTCACTTGCTCAGCAAGATCTTCCATACCCACTAGGTCCGCACCAGCCGCTTTAGCTGCTTCAGCGTTAGCACCTTGAGTGAATACTGCAACGCGAACGTCACGACCAGTACCATGTGGTAGTACAGTTGCACCACGTACGTTTTGGTCCGATTTACGAGCGTCGATACCTAGATTAACAGCAACGTCAACAGATTCTACGAATTTAGCCGTTGCGAGTTCTTTTAGAAGAGCAACCGCTTCGTTGATTTCGTATTCTTTAGTTACATCCACTTTTTCGCGAATAGTACGCATGCGCTTAGTTAGTTTTGCCATTATCTTAACCCTCAACCACTAGGCCCATTGAACGAGCAGTACCCGCAATAGAACGTTTCATCGCTTCGATATCAGCACCAGTCATATCTGCAGCTTTAGTTTCTGCGATTTCTTGGATTTGAGCGTCAGTAACAGTACCCACTTTTTCAGTGTTAGGACGACCTGAACCAGACTTAACCCCAGCCGCTTTCTTCAATAAAACAGCAGCAGGTGGTGTCTTAGTTTCAAACGTGAAAGAACGGTCACTATATACAGTGATAACCACTGGAATAGGTAAACCCTTCTCTACAGATTCTGTTTTGGCATTAAATGCTTTACAGAATTCCATAATATTAACGCCACGCTGACCTAGAGCTGGACCAACTGGTGGACTTGGGTTAGCCATACCGGCTGCAACTTGCAGCTTGATATAAGCTTCAACTTTCTTTGCCATGATATTTCCTAAATTATGGGTACAAACGCTGATCGCTCGACCAGCTCCCCAGTTACTTTACAAGTTTTAAAGATCATTAAAAAAGATAACGACCAATAAAGGGCGCGAAATTATAGTCAAAAGACACGCCTTAAACAAGACTCAGAGGTGATATTTTAATCAAGCTTTTCCACTTGACCAAATTCAAGCTCGACTGGTGTTGCCCGACCAAATATTGACACAGAAACTTTCAGACGGTTTTTCTCATAATCAACTTCTTCGACTGTACCATTGAAGTCGGCAAACGGACCTTCTGTAACACGAACCACTTCACCCGCCTCAAACATCGTTTTCGGACGTGGAGACTCACTCGCTTTTTCCAGACGGTTCAATATCGCATCAGCTTCTTTATCTGTGATCGGTGCTGGACGATCTGACGTGCCACCAATGAAGCCCATTACACGAGGAACGCTACGTACCAAGTGCCATGACTCATCATTCATGATCATTTGAACCAGCACGTAACCTGGAAAGAATTTACGCTCGCTCTTACGACGTTGGCCCGCGCGCATTTCCACCACTTCTTCGGTTGGAACAAGAACTTCACCAAAGTGTTCTTCCATTCCATGCATTTTGATATGCTCACGAAGTGATTGAGCGACACGGCCTTCAAACCCAGAAAAGGCTTGAACGACATACCAGCGTTTTTTTGGAGCTTCACTCATGTATTAAACCCTCTATACTCCAGTTACAAAAGCAACAAGACGAACCATAATGCCGTCAATGCCCCAAAGAACCAGAGCCATTACAATACTTACAGCTAACACGATCAGTGTCGTTTGCATGGTTTCTTGCCGTGTTGGCCACACCACTTTGCGGACCTCCATGCGAGATTCGCGTGCAAACACAATCGCAGCTTTACCTTTAAAAGTCGTTGCAGCAACCCCAAGAGCCACTGCAATTAACACAATAACACCCGCAGCACGAGCGACAACCGACAACTCACCATACAGGTAATTACCCACAACAGCAGCAGCAAGCAATACAAAAGTGATGACCCACTTCATTGTATCTAGCGCATTTGAGCTATCAGGAGCTTCAGCATTATTAGCTTTCATAAACCAACCTGTCACAAGTCTAACTATAGACGACAACAGCCCCGCTGTTGCAGGGCAAATCCATTTCATCAGCAACTACGCTGACATACTATTTGACCAAGATTATTCTCAGCCCCAAAATCCATGCTAGCGTTTGATAAATCAACGAAATAACTAGCAGTGCAGAAAAAGGGCATCAAATGATGCCCTTTTTACTACGGTATAGTCAAATCATTCTTCACAGAAACTGTGATTAAGCGATGATCTTCGCTACAACACCTGCACCAACAGTACGGCCACCTTCACGAATCGCAAAACGTAGACCTTCGTCCATCGCGATTGGAGCAATTAGCTCTACAACCATTTTGATGTTGTCGCCTGGCATTACCATTTCTACGCCTTCTGGTAACTCGATGTTACCGGTTACGTCTGTTGTACGGAAGTAGAACTGTGGACGGTAACCTTTGAAGAATGGAGTATGACGGCCACCTTCATCTTTAGATAGAACGTAAACTTCTGATTCAAACTTAGTG
>NZ_WXWH01000003.1:0-22003 GCF_009904905.1 Vibrio sp. V30_P3S12P165
CGACCGGCTCAATGAATACTGATAAGTTTCTAGGCTCTAGAAGCTAGTTCCTAGAAAACTTGAATTGACTGTGCTCGATACCGTTCTCTAAAAGAGATAAGTATCAAATTGGTCACTCAGTTCATTGATAAATCTTTTTGATTATCATCAACGAGTGCCCACACAGATTGATTGGTTTAAATTGTTAAAGAGCGTTCTTACCGCTTGGCTTACGCCATATCGGAAGAGGCGGTAATTTTAACGAGATAAACGCCGGTGTCAAACACTTTTTACGTTTATTTTTTCAGGAGTTACCCTTTTAAAATCACCTGCTGCTTCAGTCAGCGTTGAGACGCTTTCCTGCGACAGCGAGGCGGCATTATAGAGATCGACATCACATTAGCAAGTGTTTTTTATTGCTTTTTTTGCCAGCCAACACTGACTGATGATAAAAGCAGCACAACTCGATAAAACTCACTTTTCTATTTACATTTTTGCAAATCTTTCACTAAATAAAGCAACTTTATTCCAGTTGGTGTACTCAACTTCTTTTGAAGTATCCGTTTCTCCACCAGTTAACTGCATAATAAATCGAATCATTACTTTGTCGAAAAAACGGTAGCGTGGATAATAAAGTGCTCCAGCAAACACGCCAATCAAATTGGGGTGCCAAGGCGATTTTTTCAAAAAAGTCTGAATATAGACACTACCTTCTGGTGTATCTTTATTTTGTTCTTCTTTGCGAGCGGTTAAGTTTACGCAAATAAATGCAGCTTTAACTTTAGTTAATTGCGTTGCATGTCGCTCAATAAACGCATATAGCTTTTGACTAAGATGACCATAACGAATGGATGCACCAATCAACACCTTATCATAGGCCTGTAAGTCCACAGAATCACATTGATGAAGATCTCGAATATCACAATGGTCTTGATGAAGCTTTTCTGCAATAAATCGCAGTATCTTTTGGGTTTGTCCTTCTCTTGAGGAATACAACATCAGTACTTTCACAAAACGATCCTCAGCTACGCCAAAATGTTGGCGTTAACAATATTAATAAGGTAAAAACTTCTAGTCGCCCAAATAACATGGATACCACTAGAATCCATTTAGCTGCATCATTGATATTACCAAAATGAGCAGCAACTTCACCTAAACCAGGCCCCAAATTATTAAGAGTTGCAGCAACGGCAGAAAAGGCACTTAATTCGTCCATTCCTGTAAAAATGAGAGCTAGCATACATACAACAAAAACCAACGTATAAGCTGAAAAAAAGCCCCACACAGCATCGACCACTCTTTGAGGTAGCGCTCTTTCACCTAACTTAATGGGATAAATAGCCCTAGGATGCACAAGTCGCTTCATTTCTCGAGCACCTTGTAAAGTAAGCAGGAAAACTCGAATAACCTTCATTCCCCCTCCCGTAGAACCCGCACATCCACCAATGAACGAAGAAAAGAGTAGTAAAACAGGTAAAAATAATGGCCACTCTGCAAAACTGGTGGTCGTGAATCCCGCAGTGGTTGATATCGATACCGTTTGAAACAGAGTGACATCGAATGCCTCATATATTGAATCGTAAGTATGGTGTTTTAATATCACCAAAAAACAACTCATAAATAGCAAGCCTTGAATGGCAAGAAAAGCTCGGAACTCCCTATCTGCCCAATAATATTTAGGATGGATACCACCACTGGTAAATGCAGCATAATGCAAGGTAAAATTACAAGCGGATATGAGCAAAAAAACCACCGTAATTAAATTTATCGCATAGCTATCAAAATAACCCATGCTCGCATCATGGGTTGAAAACCCACCGATTGCTATGGTTGAAAAACTGTGACAAATAGCATCAAACAAACTCATGCCTGCGAACCAAAAAGAGGCAGCACAAACAACCGTCAAACTAAGATAGATGTACCAAAGCGCTTTTGCTGTTTCAGCAATTCGCGGGGTAACTTTATTATCTTTAACTGGGCCTGGGATTTCGGCACGATACAACTGCATCCCTCCAATGCCTAATACAGGCAGAATGGCAACCGCAAGAACGATAATTCCCATACCACCAAACCATTGTAAAAATTGCCGATAAAATAAAATCGCTTTAGGTAAATCATCCAAGCCGACAATCACCGTTGCTCCTGTGGTCGTTAAAGCGGAAAACGATTCAAAAAAAGCATCCGGTACTGATACATTGGGATTATTTGCTAACAAGAAAGGAAGAGCGCCGGCGCTACCAATGACAGTCCAAAATAAAACAACAATTAGGAAACCATCTCGAGCCTTAAGTTCATGCTTATGATGTCGGTTAGGAACCCATAGTATGGTACCTAAAAATAGTAAGACAAAAAATGTAGAGATGAACGGAACCCCTGCTCCATCCCCGTAGATCAAAGCAACCGTTGCGGGTATAAGCATAGAGACGCTAAACAGGGCAAGTAATAACCCCACGATCCGAGTAATAGAACGAAATTGCATAACAAAATAGTGAAGCTTTGCTTCTGACTTCCTAAGTATGTACTACGTGGGTAACAAGAATTTTTGCACTGCTCTTGTTGATAATATTTTGAGTAAAAACATCTACAGCGACGCAAGGTAATTCAATAATAATCGCAACCATTTCTCCATATTGAGCTTCAATTTGTACGGCCTCATATTGCTCCATTATTGATTGAGCAAGGGCGAGTAAATTGTAGTCTAACGTTAGTGATAATTTTGTGGTGATTTTTTTCTCATTTATTTGAAGCCGCTTGAGTGCTTGTTGAACTCCACCACCATAAGCCTTAACCAGTCCACCGGTGCCTAAACGAATTCCTCCATAATATCGTGTGACAACGGCAGTAATTTCTCCAATACCAGAGCCTGCAAGCTGGGCCAGCATAGGCTTACCAGCCGTTCCCGAAGGCTCGCCATCGTCACTACAGCCCCATAACGTTGAATTTTCTGGCGGACCAGCAATAAATGCCGAGCAATTATGCCTAGCGTCGACATGCCGCGCTTTTATCGTTGCAATAAAAGCTTTAGCAGCTTCTATGCTTGGGGTATGGGCTAAGTATGTGATAAAGCGACTCTTTTTGATCTCCTCTTCAAATAGAACAGGGGTCGCTGGAATCGAGTAAGGCTGAAAATTCATATCTCAATGATAAACAATAAAAGGGCTGCCAGTGTATCACGAGCAAAAAAAAGACGCTTAGGATTGGTAACAAGCGCACAATGTTAAACAGTTGTTTAAAAAATGTGTTGAAAATAATTCATCCTCAGTACACACTAAACTCACTGGTCTAACCAGAACATGAATACAACAAAAACTCTCACACACAATCATCGATTGTATGTCACGGAGATAGACAATGATTTACCAAGCTAACACCCTACAGGTAAAAGAATTACAAGATGGCATCGTAGAATTAAGTTTTTGCTCTTCAGAGTCCGTCAATAAACTTGATCTTGCAACGTTGAACTCACTCAATGAAGCATTGGATGCTCTATATAATTATTCTGGACTAAAAGGGCTGATTCTTACATCCGATAAAGCAAGCTTTATCGTCGGGGCAGACATTACTGAATTTTTAGGTTTATTCGAACTGCCTAATGAAGAGCTTGATCAATGGTTACGTTTTGCGAATAACATCTTTAATAAACTCGAAGACCTACCTGTGCCTACGCTATCAGCATTGACAGGGTTTACCCTTGGTGGCGGTTGTGAGTGTGTACTCGCCACTGACTTTAGAATTGGGGACAAGTCAACCAGCATTGGATTACCAGAAACTAAACTCGGTATTATGCCTGGCTTTGGTGGCACGGTACGCTTACCACGTATCATTGGCGCAGATAGCGCCATGGAAATCATCACCCAAGGTAAATCCTGCCGAGCTGAGGAAGCACTAAAACTAGGACTACTGGATGCGATAGTCGATCCTGATAAATTACTCGATTCCGCGCTTACGACCATTCAACAAGCAATCAACGAAAAAATAGACTGGGTAGCTCGCCGCAAACAAAAGACTGCGCCGCTGACACTCAGTAAAGTTGAAAGCATGATGAGCTTTACCATGGCAAAAGGTGTTGTTGCTCAAGTCGCTGGTAAACATTATCCCGCGCCAATGACCGCGGTAGTCACCATTGAACAAGCCGCGCGTAGCGCACGCGATGAAGCACTGGATATTGAACGTCAGCACTTCATCAAATTGGCGAAATCAACCGAAGCCCAAGCGCTAGTGGGTCTCTTTTTAAATGATCAACATATTAAAGGATTAGCGAAACAATCGGCTAAATCAGCCAGCCAAGATACCCTACGAGCAGCGGTATTGGGTGCCGGAATTATGGGAGGCGGTATCGCTTACCAATCTGCCAGTAAAGGTGTGCCAGTCTTGATGAAAGATATCGCTCAGCCTTCACTCGACCTAGGCATGACCGAAGCCGCTAAACTACTCAATAAGCAATTAGAACGTGGCAAAATTGATGGTTTTAAAATGGCAGGAGTTATTGCTGCTATCACCCCGAGCTTACACTATGCAGGTATAGAACAGGCTGATGTGGTTGTTGAAGCGGTCGTCGAGAATCCTAAAGTTAAAGCAGCGGTGTTGAGCGAAGTTGAAAGCCAAGTTTCGGATAACACGATCATTACGTCCAACACGTCAACTATTCCGATTAATTTACTCGCCAAATCACTGAAACGCGCAGAGAACTTCTGTGGGATGCACTTTTTCAATCCTGTGCATCGTATGCCATTAGTTGAGATCATCCGTGGCGAGAAAACCTCTGACGATACCATTAATCGTGTTGTCGCTTATGCGGCCAAAATGGGTAAATCACCGATCGTGGTTAATGATTGTCCGGGCTTTTTCGTTAATCGTGTTCTGTTCCCTTACTTCGGTGGTTTCAGCTTACTATTACGCGATGGTGCTGATTTCACTCAAATCGATAAAGTTATGGAACGTCAGTTTGGTTGGCCAATGGGCCCAGCATATTTGCTCGACGTAGTTGGCCTTGATACCGCCCATCACGCACAAGCGGTCATGGCAGAAGGTTTCCCTGAACGAATGGGTAAACAAGGCCGTGATGTCATCGATGTGCTTTATGAAGCAAATAAATATGGCCAAAAAAATGGTCATGGCTTCTATAGCTACTCGATAGATAAAAAAGGCAAACCGAAGAAAAATTTCTCGGATGACGTTTTACCTCTTCTTGCTGACGTCTGCGCCAGCCCACAGTCTTTTGAAGCTCAAACGATCATTGAACGAATGATGATTCCGATGATCAACGAAGTCGTGCTATGTCTAGAAGAGGGAATTATTGCTTCTCCTCAAGAAGCCGATATGGCCTTGGTCTACGGTTTAGGATTCCCTCCATTCCGTGGTGGGGTTTTCCGCTACCTCGATACCATCGGTTTAGAGCAATACATTGCGATGGCCAGACAGCATCAGCATTTAGGCGCGATGTATCACCTACCACAACTGTTACTGGATATGGCAGAAAAAGGACAGCGCTTTTACCCTATCCCAGCTCCAGCTTCTTTATAAACAGTGATTTGGAAAAGGAATGACAAAATGAATACTGTAGTGATTGTTGATTGCCTTCGTACGCCAATGGGACGTTCGAAAGGCGGAGCATTTCGCCACCAGCGCGCTGAAGATCTCTCGGCTCATCTAATGAAAGGAATATTGGCTCGTAACCCACAAGTCAATCCACAAGAGATCGAAGACATTTATTGGGGTTGTGTACAACAAACCTTAGAACAAGGGTTTAACGTCGCTCGTAATGCGGCTTTACTTGCCGGTCTACCGGTAGATATTGGTGCGGTAACCGTCAACCGTTTGTGCGGCTCATCGATGCAAGCTTTACATGATGCAGCTCGTGCGATTATGGTCGGCGATGCTGACATTTGCTTGGTCGGCGGTGTAGAGCATATGGGCCACGTACCGATGAATCATGGGGTAGATTTCCATCCTGGTTTATCAAAAAACGTTGCCAAAGCCGCTGGTATGATGGGCTTAACCGCAGAGATGCTTGGTAAGATTCATGGTATCAGTAGAGAGCAACAAGATGCTTTCGCGGCTCGTTCTCATCAACGCGCTCAAGCCGCAACCGTCGAAGGCCGTTTTAAAAATGAGATTTTACCGACCGAAGGTCATAGCACTGATGGGACCTTATTTACGCTAGATTATGATGAAGTCATCCGCCCGGAAACCACCGTTGAAGGTTTGGCAGAACTGCGTCCAGTTTTTGATCCCGCCAATGGCACCGTGACGGCTGGCTCTTCATCTGCTCTTTCTGATGGCGCATCAGCTATGCTGATCATGAGTGAAGCCAAAGCTAAAGCCTTAGGACTCACCATTCGCGCTAAAGTAAAATCAATGGCGATTGCCGGTTGCGATCCATCGATTATGGGTTACGGCCCAGTTCCCGCCTCGCATAAAGCTCTGAAACGCGCAGGGCTCACTATGAATGAGATTGATTTGGTTGAGTTAAATGAAGCCTTTGCCGCCCAATCTCTGCCTTGTGCAAAAGATCTTGGTTTGATGGATTTAGTCGATGAGAAAGTCAACTTAAACGGTGGGGCAATTGCTTTAGGCCATCCTTTAGGCTGCTCAGGAACCCGCATTTCCACAACATTGATCAACCTCATGGAAGCGAAAGACGCTAAATATGGTCTGGCTACGATGTGTATTGGTCTAGGTCAAGGCATAGCAACGATTTTTGAACGTCCTTAGACGTTGGTTTATGTTTGAAGAGCCAGTTTAATCACTGGCTCTTCTTTTTTTAAACGTCGGTTTTTAACCAATCGTGATGTAACTGCTTACTCTCTCCTAAATAATCGATCATCCAGTTGATTAACTTATGGTTATCATCTTTACGCCATACTAAACAGCATTGACTCAATGGCACATTGTCGGGTAGATCCCTTTCTACTAACTGACCTGAAACCAATAGAGGTTGAGCCATATGGCTAGGCATAAATCCAACCCCTAAGCCTTGCTTTAAACACTCGGTCGCACTATACCAATTAGGCAGTAGCAAACGCCTTTGCTTAGGATAGTGCCCGGTATGACGCTTTGGTAAAACACTGGATGTATCATCCAAGCAGATCGCAGGATACCGGCTGACTAATTCTTCGGTTAATAACTCAACCTGTGCACAGGGATGATCAGGAGCCATCACAAAAACCCAATCCAGCACCCCCATATCACGGACTTCAAAGTCACCACCGACCGGTACAGCAGAGGTTGCGCCAATCACAATATCGGCTCGCCCTTGTGCTATCGCTTCCCAAGAACCATTGAATACTTCCATATTGATCTGTAACTCAGCAAAATCAAATGTTTGATAGAAATCTTCTACCAAAGGTTTGATTCGATCCAATTTCACTACATTATCAAGTGTCAATTTAAGCGTTCGTTGCCAACCATGCGCAGCCCGTTTCGTTTGAGCCTTAATATCCTCCATTTGTCGTAATAACTGTCGCGCTTCAACCATAAACAGTTCACCCGCGACGGTCATTTCAACCTTTCTTGGTAAACGGCGAAATAATACAACCCCCAACTCCGTTTCTACTTGACGAACACTGTAGCTGATCGCTGAAGGAACTTTATGTAGCACCGCTGCCGCCGCAGTAAAACTTCCGAGCCTCGCCACCGTATCTAACATTTCTAGTGATGCTTTTGAAAACATACCCACCATACCAATCAATTTTTTTGAACGATAACTAACAATTTTCGCGTTTTATTTCCGGAGAGATAAAAAATAAAATAAACATCCTTACATATCCTAGCTATCAATAACAGATACTAAGAAAAAATGAATTAATTTTTTTGATGGGAATTAAAATGAACATCTCGCCTTTACAGCTATTTTATCTTTCTGCTCTTTCGATGCTCGGTTTTATCGCTACCGATATGTATCTCCCTGCTTTTAAGATCATGGAACATGATTTTGCGACAGGCCCCGAACAAATCGCACTCTCTCTGACGGTTTTTCTGATGGGCATGGCAATTGGACAGCTACTATGGGGATTAGCTTCAGATAAATTCGGCCATCGAAATACTTTGATTGTGGGATTATTTGTCTTTACCCTAGCCTCGTGCGGGCTAGCTTTCAGCGAACAAGTTTGGCAATTACTCGGATTACGCTTTATTCAAGCGATCGGTGTTTGTGCCCCTGCTGTCATCTGGCAAGCAATGGTAATTAAGCGCTATCCGAGCCGCGTGAGCCAACAAATTTTCGCAACCATCATGCCTCTCGTTGCTTTATCACCTGCATTAGCGCCTCAATTAGGGGTATTACTGACAAATCATTTTGGTTGGCATAGTATCTTTTTTGTTTTAACTATCATGGGGATAGTTTTAATAGTAAGTACACGCTTACAAGAAAATGTTATCTCCGAAGCCAAAACAACATCCATTAAACAAGACATAAAATTTTTATTCAGCTGCCGAGCTTACTTAGGTAATGTCATGATGTTTGCTTGTGCTTCTGCCGCGTTCTTTGCCTATTTAACAGGTATGCCAGAAATTATGGCTCAGCTTGGTTATGAAGCGAAAGACATTGGCATGAGCTTTATTCCTCAAACCATTGCTTTTATGGCTGGTGGATACTTAGGTAAGCGGTATGTAAATAAATATGGTGATGCAAAAGTACTGAAACAACTGCTGATTCTGTTTACGGTATCAACGGTCTCTATTTTTATCGCTTCGCAATGGACACTGACCTCTATCTGGCCGATTCTCGCACCATTTTGTTTAATTGCTGTCGCCAATGGGGCCTTGTATCCTATCGTGGTTAATCGAGCCCTTTCCAGTGCCAAGCAGAGTCCAGCCACCGCTGCAGGACTACAAAATAGCTTACAAATCTGTGCCGCAAGCTTAGCGAGTGCACTCGTAGCAACCCTTGCGAGTCAAGCGCAAATGGTGACTGGAATCGCCATTATGATCTGTATGTTTGGCCTATGGGTTGGCTATATTGTTGCCAATAAACACTTGAGCCAACATTTCACAACACCCGATAATGCCCGCGTAGTACAAGATAAATAGCCTTAGATAGAAAAATAGCCAGCGTAATACTGGCTATTTTTACAAAATCATTTATTTTTTTACTGGCCGTTGCCAACCTGTAATTTTCTTTTCTTTCGCACGAGTAATGACTAACTCACCTTGAGCAACATTTTTCGTCAGTGTGGTTCCAGCTCCAATTGTCGCTCCGTTGTCAATGGTAACAGGGGCAACTAATTGGCTGTCAGAGCCAACAAACACATCATCGCCAATAATGGTTTTGAATTTGTTTGCACCATCATAATTACACGTAATAACTCCCGCGCCGATATTCACTCGTTGGCCAATTTCGGCATCCCCGAGATAGGTTAAATGGTTGGCCTTTGAACCTTCACCTAAACGAGCATTTTTCATCTCTACAAAATTACCAACATGCGCATCATCACGCAGCTCAGCTCCGGGGCGTAAACGGCTAAATGGGCCAACGGTACAATGTTCACCAATCGTAGCGCCTTCAATCACACTGTAAGGACGAATCACGGTATTGTCGTCAATTTCACAGTCTTTCAAAATAGAACCAGCTCCAATGACAACATTATTACCGATTGATACCTGACCTTCGATTAATACATTCACATCAATTTCAACGTCAGTACCACACTGCAATTCACCACGCAGATCAAAACGAGCAGGATCTCTCAGCATAACGCCTTGCTCTAAAAGTAAATTCGCTTGACGAGCTTGAAAAGCACGCTCTAAACGCGCTAATTGAATGCGATCATTAACCCCTTCCACTTCGATCGAGCTGGCTGGGTGCACCGCTTCGACCGCACGCCCTTCATCATGAGCGGCAGCAATCACATCCGTTAAATAGTATTCCCCTTGAGCATTATTATTATTGAGCCCTGCTAGCCAACGTTTTAAATCTCCACCGGTTGCAACCATTACCCCTGTGTTGATTTCCTTGATGAGCTTTTGTTCTTCTGATGCATCTTTTTGCTCAACAATAGCAACCACAGGGCCATTTTTACGAACAATACGTCCGTAACCGGTTGGGTTATCCAGCACAACTGTCAATAATGCAATCCCCCCGGTGGGCTGAGCTTCAAGCAAGCTTTCTATAGTTTGCTCTGAGATGAGTGGCACATCACCGTATAAAATCAATATTTTTTCGTCATCTCTAAAGTGTTCTGATGCTTGATCAACCGCATGACCTGTCCCTAACTGCTCAGCTTGTAGCACCCAATTAACCGGCTCATCAACTAATGCCTGCTGCATCCGTTCACCACCATGACCGTAAACAAGGTGAATATTATGAGCGCCTAAGCCATAACAGGTATCAATTACATGTTTGACCATCGGTTTACCGGCTAACGAGTGCAATACTTTCGGGATATTAGAGTGCATGCGTGTACCTTTGCCTGCGGCGAGAATCACTGCGCTAAATTTCATGAGCTACCTATGACGTTGTAAATATGAGCCGCATTTTAGCGGCTAACCGTGGTCGTGTTAATTTATTGGGATAAATTTCTGATAAAAAATAAGCAAAAAGGCGACCTTTGGCCGCCTTTTATGATTACGTACTGAAGATTCTCAGCGACGCTTTCTTGTCAACTCAATTACTCGTAGCTGAGCAATCGCTTTAGCCAGTTCACTCGATGCTTGTGCAAAATTCACATCACCATGGTTTTCATTTAGCATTTCTTCCGCGGAACGTTTTGCTTCTGCTGCTTTCGCTTCATCAAGCTCTTCGGCGCGGATAGCTGTATCTGCCAAAATCGTTACATCATTCGGTTGAACTTCAAGTATGCCACCAGAAAGGTAGATAATTTCTTCTTCACCTTTAATGGTTACAATGCGCACCATGCCCGGTCTGATGAAAGTCAGTAAGGGCATATGACCGGCTAAAACACCTAAATCTCCGCTTTCACCCGAGACTTGAATAGTGCGTGCTAAGCCGGAGAATATCCGCTTCTCAGCACTGACTACATCCAAGTTAAAGGTTACTGATGCTGTCATAAAGCCTCCTTGGAGATTTGAGCGTTATAGCTTTTTGGCATTCTCTATCGCATCGTCAATCGTACCGCAGTACATAAACGCTTGCTCAGGAATGTCATCATAATCGCCGGCTAATAAGCCTTTAAAGCCACGTAAAGTTTCTTTAAGTGGTACGTAAATACCAGGGTCACCCGTAAAGACTTCCGCTACGTGGTAAGGCTGAGTTAAGAAACGTTCAATCTTACGCGCACGAGCCACTAATTGCTTATCAGATTCAGACAACTCGTCCATACCTAGAATGGCAATGATATCTTTCAGCTCTTTATAACGCTGTAGTGTTGACTGAACACCACGAGCCACATCGTAATGCTCTTGACCAACCACTAATGGATCCAACATACGAGATGTTGAATCTAATGGGTCAACGGCTGGGTATAACCCCATCGCAGCGATGTTACGGTTAAGTACCACCGTTGCATCCAAGTGAGCAAATGTTGTTGCTGGTGATGGGTCTGTTAAGTCATCAGCTGGCACGTATACTGCCTGAACGGAAGTAATTGAACCGGTCTTTGTCGATGTAATACGTTCTTGTAGAACACCCATTTCTTCAGCAAGCGTTGGTTGATAACCTACCGCAGAAGGCATACGACCAAGTAACGCTGATACTTCCGTTCCCGCTAGGGTATAGCGGTAGATGTTATCGATAAATAGCAGTACATCACGACCTTCATCACGGAACTTTTCCGCCATCGTCAAACCCGTCAAAGCAACACGTAGACGGTTACCTGGTGGCTCGTTCATCTGGCCATAGACCATTGCCACTTTTGACTCTTCTGGTTTTTCGATGTTAACAACACCCGCTTCCTGCATCTCATGGTAGAAGTCGTTACCCTCACGAGTCCGCTCTCCAACCCCAGCAAATACCGATAAACCTGAGTGTTGTAACGCAATGTTGTTGATAAGTTCCATCATGTTAACGGTCTTACCCACACCAGCGCCACCAAATAGACCGATTTTACCGCCTTTCGCAAACGGACAGATCAGGTCGATAACTTTAACGCCTGTTTCAAGCAGTTCAGTTACATTTGATTGCTCTTCATAGCTTGGCGCAGCGCGGTGAATAGAATAAACATCTTCTGCACCAATTTCGCCGCGTTCGTCAATCGCATCACCGAGTACGTTCATGATACGACCAAGGGTTTTCATCCCCACTGGTACTGATATTGGAGCGCCGGTGTTTTCTACTGACATTCCACGACGTAAACCATCTGAGCTACCCATTACGATACAGCGAACAATGCCGCCGCCCAGCTGTTGCTGAACTTCCAGCACAAGACGTTCTTTTGCGTCCTGAACATTCAGTGCATCATAAACACTAGGTACTGAGCTCTGTGGAAACTCTACGTCGACTACCGCACCGATGATCTGTACGATCTTACCTGTAGCCATCGTTAATCCTCTAGTCTGTTAATTACCTTTAAACCGCCGAAGCGCCGCCAACAATCTCTGATAGCTCTTGGGTAATCGCCGTTTGACGGGCTTTGTTATACACCAATTCTAAGTCATCAATCAGATTTCCAGCGTTATCTGATGCTGCTCTCATTGCTACCATCCGAGCAGACATTTCACACGCTAAATTCTCAACCACCGCCTGATAGACTTGAGCTTCGATATAACGAGTCATCAGTGTATTGAGTAGTTTTTTCTGATCAGATTCAAACATATAACTCCAAGCATGTTTAAATTCTGATTCATCTTGCGTTTTCGGCAAAGGCAACAATTGATCCATCTTTGGTTGTTGAGTCATCGAGTTAATAAACTCGTTGAATACTAAGTACAAACGATCGATTTCACCTTTTTGATACTTTTTAAGCATCACACTGATAGAACCGATTAAATCGTCTAACTCAGGTTCATCACCGACCCCAGTCTTTTGTGCGACGATTTTTGCACCTATGCTACGAAAGTAAGAACTGCCCTTACTTCCGATCACAGCAATATCAACCTCACTACCACGGCTTGAATACTCATGCATATGAGCAACGGCTTTTTTAAACATATTGATGTTTAATCCACCACACAAGCCGCGATCGGTTGAAACGATAATATACCCAACACGTTTAGCTTCACGTTCTTCTAAGTAAGGATGTTTATACTCCAAAGTACCGTTAGCTAAATGACCAATGACTTTACGAATTATTTTTGAATATGGACGAGGCCCTTCCATTGCATCTTGAGTCCGACGCATTTTAGAAGCCGCTACCATTTCCATTGCTTTAGTAATCTTCTGAGTGCTTTTGACACTCCCAATCTTACTACGAATCTCTTTTGTATTGGCCATCGTTACTCTCCGTTAATTACAATGTAGGTTGTAATTACCAAGTCTGAGTTGCTTTGAAATCTTCCACCAATTTTTTAAGTTTGGCTTCGATCTCATCGTTATAAGCACCCGTCTTGTCAATTTCTGCTTTAAACTCAGCATATTGAGAATGAGCATACGACAGAAGTGAAGATTCAAAATCCAACACTTTATTTAATTCGATATCGTTCAAATAACCACGTTCAGCGGCAAAAATAACCAACGCCTGATCAAAGACTGACATCGGTGCATACTGCTTCTGCTTCATCAATTCAGTCACTTTTTGACCATGATTTAGCTGACGTTTGGTCGCTTCATCGAGATCGGAAGCAAACTGAGCGAATGCCGCTAGTTCACGATACGCCGCTAGTGCGGTACGAATACCACCAGACAGTTTCTTGATGATCTTCGTTTGTGCAGCACCACCAACCCGAGAAACAGAAATACCAGGGTCAACCGCTGGGCGAATCCCCCCGTTAAACAATTCGGTTTGTAGGAAGATCTGACCATCGGTAATCGAAATTACGTTGGTTGGAACGAAAGCAGAAACATCACCCGCTTGAGTTTCAATAATCGGCAGCGCCGTCAAAGAACCCGTTTTGCCTTTTACTTCACCCTGAGTAAAGCGCTCTACGTACTCTTCACTAACACGAGCAGCACGCTCAAGCAAACGCGAGTGGAGATAGAATACGTCACCCGGGAAAGCTTCACGACCCGGTGGACGACGTAGCAGTAATGAAATTTGACGATAAGCTACCGCTTGTTTAGATAAATCATCATAAACAATCAGTGCATCTTCACCACGATCGCGGAAATACTCACCCATCGCACAACCTGAATAAGGTGCAAGATATTGTAGCGCGGCAGACTCAGACGCAGATGCCACAACAACAATGGTATTTTTTAACGCGTCATGCTCTTCTAATTTACGTACCACGTTAGCAATGGTTGACGCTTTTTGGCCAATCGCAACGTAAATAGAAAAGATGCCAGAATCTTTCTGGTTAATAATCGCATCAATTGCGAGTGCAGTTTTACCGGTTTGGCGGTCACCGATAATCAACTCACGTTGACCTCGACCGATAGGAATCATCGCATCAACAGATTTATAACCCGTTTGAACAGGTTGATCGACCGATTTACGATCAATAACCCCAGGCGCAATCACTTCTACAGGAGATGTTAATTTTGCGTCAATTGGGCCTTTACCATCAATCGGTTCACCCAATGTGTTCACCACACGACCAAGAAGCTCAGGACCAACGGGAACTTCTAGAATACGCCCAGTTCCGGTCACTTTCATGCCTTCGCTCAAATCCGTATATGGCCCCATCACAACCGCACCAACAGAGTCACGCTCCAAGTTCAGTGCCAGTGCATAGTAGCCACCCGGTAATTCAATCATTTCACCTTGCATCACGTCCGCTAGGCCGTGGATACGGATGATACCATCGCTTACCGATACGATAGTACCTTCATTGCGAGCATCAGAAACAACGTTGAAACCTTCAATTCGCTTTCTAATGATTTCGCTGATTTCCGTGGAATTAAGTTGCATTGCTCCAATTCCCCTAATTAAGACTTCATCACGTCTTTCAGACGATTAATACGACCCAGTAACGAGTTGTCGAGGATGCTATCCCCTACTCGAATAACGGCTCCGCCAATAAGATTGCTGTCAACTTGGCAATTCAGCTTCACTTTACAGTCATAGCGTTTTTCTAAGTTACTGGTTAAAGTTTCAACCTGTTCATCGCTTAACTCATAAGAGGTCACTACTTTCACTTCTTTTGTACCAGAAGATGCGGTAGCCAACTTTTGAAACTGCTGAGATATATCACCGAGCACCGCCATACGACGATTTTCCATCAACACCTGTAAAAAGTTACACATAGGTTGATCAAACTGCTCACCCGCGACATCTGAATAAACCTGCACTAATTGCTCAGGTTGTAAACTAAATGCAGCTGACGATAATTCAGGTACCAACGACATTGTTTTCGCCAGTTCAAGCATTGCTGACCATTGATCAACCACACCATGCTCACTAGCGTAACTAAATGCAGCCTTAGCATATGGACGAGCAATCGTTGTCAAATCCGACATACAAATGCCCTCCTTTATAGCTTCGCAGATATACTATCAAGTATGTCTTGGTTAGCTGCCTGATCGACGGTGCGCTGTACAATTTTCTCAGCCGCCAATAAAGCAAGTGAAGACACCTCTTTTTGCAGCTCATTACGAGCTCGCATCATTTGCGCTTCCAATTCTGCCTTACCTTGAGCCAAGATATGCTCACGCTCTTGCGCCGCTTCTTGACGAGCTTCATCTAAAATTTGGGCTTTGCGTTTATTCGCTTGCTCAATGATGACTAGCGCCTCTTGTTTTGCACTTTTTAGCTGATCTGCTGCATTACTTTTAGCCAAATTCAAGGCTTTATCAGCACGCTCAGCAGAAGCTAAGCCGTCAGCAATTTTTTTCTGACGTTCTTCAATGGCTCTCATCAAAGGAGGCCATACATACTTCATGCAGAACCAAACAAAGATTAAAAATGCGATGGTTTGGCCCAACAGAGTTGCATTGATATTCACACTAACTCTCCTTTATTTTGCTTCTGTTTACCCAATCATCTTTGCGTTGGGTGACACAAAAAGGACTAGTTATGCAAACAACATGTACATTGCGATACCTACACCAATCATAGGAACCGCATCAAGAAGACCGGCGATGATAAACATGTTGGTTTGTAGAATTGGAGCCATTTCTGGTTGACGAGCAACAGATTCTAGGAATTTACCGCCTAGGATTGCAAAGCCAATACCAGTCGCTAGAGCACACATACCAAGTAGTAGAGCAACAACGAAATAAGTTTCCATAATAAAAGTATCTCCAGGTTTATTGGGTTGTTTAAATTAAGAGTTTAATGAGAGTCATTACTTGCCATACTGAGATACACAATCGTCAGCATCATAAAAATAAAGGCTTGTAGCGTAATAATCAAAATATGGAAGATGGCCCAAATGACATGAGCGATAACACCTAAGCCACCGAGTACGAATCCTGCACCATAAGTGATTGCGATCAAAATAAAGATCAACTCACCTGCGTACATGTTACCGTACAAACGTAACGAGAGTGATATCGGTTTTGCCAATAATGACACCGTCTCAAGAACAAAGTTGAAAGGAATTAACGACCAATGGTTAATTGGATGTAAAGTAAACTCCTTCACAAATCCCTTGAATCCTTTGTATTTGATGTAATAAGCAATTACCAGCAGTAATACGCCTATTGCTAGCGACAGAGTTATATTCAAGTTCACCGTAGGGAGAAGTTTGAAATAATCGACGCCTGCCAATTTCATGGCTTCAGGAACATAATCCACTGGCACTAAATCCATTAAGTTCATCAGGAATATCCAGACGAAAATGGTTAATGCCAAGGGAGCGACCAACTTATCCTTGCCATGAAAAGTTCCTTTGACTAGCTCATCGACTTGCTCTATGAGCATTTCGACAAAGCATTGCCATTTACCCGGAACTCCCGTGGTTGCATTTTTCCCAACACGATAAAACAACCACAAAAACAGCACGCCTAGACTCACTGAGATCAATAAGGCATCCCAGTTTAACGTCCAAAATCCAGCATCCACACAACCGTGGTTTGTGGTGATGTTACCATCAACCAAACAAACTTGAGCGCTTGAAAGGTGGTGCTGAATATATTCCTTCGGAGTATCAGCCATGGTGGTTCCCATTTTTTGCGGTAAGTAGTATTGGTGCTATCCAAAAAACCAGCAATGTTAATTTATAACCTGACATCATGGCACCAGGATGATGCACATCTGTTAAATTAAAAATTAACACAAACATAGTCACGGTTAACACCAGCTTCAAAGCCCACCCCATCATAATAAAGCCAAGCAAAACGGTACCGTCTGCATTGGCCTTTGGGAGGAAGGCAAACAGTGTATAGACATAGTTACCCATCACGGCAATCGCTCCACCTTTTAAAATAAAGCGTGCCTGATTGGGGCCCCAGTACATATACGTCACGCCTCCGATCAGCAGTAAGAAAACAAGCTGAAGGTGAACAATTCGAAATGCCGCCTTTGCTTGCCAACTTTGTCCTGCTATAAACATCAAAAGCCCCTGTTTTCTGTATCACTCATCCAACGGGATAAAGTTAATAAAACTTTACAACTCGGTGAAAAAAGCTTCAAAATTATATATATGTAGCGTAAAAACTCAACTTAAAGCAGGTGAACTAAGCCACAGAAAAAACATTCTGTCAGCTATATTTACGAGACAATCGTATCTAATTGTTTCAACAAATGGTTCAACTGTTCCTGATCGGTAAAATCGATCACAACACGACCTTTTCCACTTGCTTGTAATTGTATCGCCATTGGTGTTTTTAATCGTTCAGCAATGGCATTCAATTGTTGCTCGACCTCTTTCGCAAGGTCTGTTTTGGGTGACTTTTTCTTTTCTTCGTGATTTAACCAACGTTTCACCAAAACCTCTGCTTGACGCACGGTTAAATGCTTTTTTACCATCTCTTCAGCGCACGTTATCTGCTGCTCAGCTGTTAAGGCTAATAGTGTTCGAGCATGCCCCATTTCGAGTTGTTTATTTTCAACCAGTCGTTTAACTTCATCATGTAATTGATTCAGGCGCAAAAGATTACTAACCGTAGCGCGTGATTTACCAATCACATCGGCCACTTGTTGGTGAGTCAGTTTGAATTCATCTTGTAGCCTTTCTAGCGCTTGAGCTTCTTCAATCACATTAAGATCTTCACGCTGAATATTTTCGATCAAGGCCATCGCGATCGCCGCTCGATCATCCACTCGTTTGATCAAACATGGAACTTGTTTTAATCCGGCTTGTTTTGCTGCGCGCCAACGTCGTTCACCGGCGATGATTTCAAAACCACCAAACTCTAAAGGCCTAACGACAATCGGTTGAATAATACCTTGCGAATGAATAGAAGCAGCGAGTTCTTCTAGTGCTTCTGGCGACATGTCTTTACGTGGCTGATAAATACCTGGTGTAAGGCTAGTGATGGTCAGTTCAGTTAGCTCGCCATCTGCTGACATCGCTTGGCTATGCGAAGCGACCTGCTGCTTTTCTCTTGCCATGGAACTGGTAGCAAGCAAAGCATCTAATCCTTTTCCTAAGCCACGTTTAGACATGTAAGATTGTTCCTTTTTCGGTGTTATGCAGGGATTTCTTCACGACGCAACATCTCGCCCGCTAAAGCGAGGTAAGCTTTAGCTCCTGCGGAGTACTTATCATAATACATTGCTGGCTTACCATAACTGGGCGCTTCAGCAAGACGTACATTACGAGGAATGACCGTACGGTAAACTTTATTACCAAAATGTTTTTTTAACTGGTCAGAAACTTCGTTCGCTAGCCGATTACGTGGATCATACATGGTTCTAAGTAAACCTTCGATCTTCAAATTATCATTCACCACAGCAGCTAACTTACTGATAGTATCCATTAAAGCGGTTAGTCCCTCTAATGCGAAGTACTCACATTGCATTGGCACCAGCACCGAATCAGCTGCTGCCATCGCGTTGATTGTAAGTAGATTTAAAGAGGGGGGGCAATCAATAAAGATGAAATCATAGTTATCACGAACTGCCGAGAGGGCGTTTTTCAAGCGAACTTCGCGCGCGAAAACCTCCATTAACTTAATTTCCGCGGCTGTCACATCACCATTAGCCGCAATTAAATCATAATGTCCAGATGTTTTACGACATACCACATCTTCAAACGGGGCTTCTTCAACCAATAACTCATATGCGGTTGCATCGACTTGATACTTATCTACACCACTAGCCATTGTTGCATTGCCTTGCGGATCGAGATCGACAACCAATACTTTACGTTTAGTTGCAGCCATAGATGCAGCTAAATTAATACAGGTTGTTGTTTTTCCCACGCCACCTTTCTGGTTGGCGATCGCTACAATTTTACCCACGGTATGCCTCGCTATTATTCCTTGCGCGATAAGATTACAAGATGACGCTCACCTTCCAACTCTGGAACATTCAAAGCTTTGATGTCGATCACACAACACCACTCTGGAAGTAGGGTTATCTCTTCTTCCGGATGCTGACCTTTGAGGGCTAAAAAGCGTCCACGCTCAGCGCAAGGTAGGTGTTGACACCACTCTACCATATCCAGCATAGAAGCAAAGGCTCGGCTAAGTACACCATCAAACCCTTGTTCCGGTTGGTACTGTTCGACTCGACTTTGTATTGGCGTAACATTACTGATCCCCAGATCATGCAGCGCTTGTTTAATAAAACGAATCCGTTTACCCAAACTATCCAACAACACAAAATGTTTATCTGGATTCATAATAGCCAGCGGAATACCTGGTAATCCAGGGCCCGTGCCAACATCGATAAAACGTTTACCCACTAAGTGTGGGCTTACCACTATACTATCAAGGATATGTTTCACCAACATATCCATTGGGTCTCGAACGGAGGTTAAGTTATACGCTTTATTCCATTTATTCAGTAGCTCAACATAACCGACCAATTGTTCTCGTTGCGACTCAGAAACAATAAGGTTGGTTTGCGCAATCAGCGCATCGAGTCTAACTTTTAATGGATTCATGACTCAGCCTCTCCCTTTTTTAGCAAACCATGCTTTTTCAGGTGCACGAGTAGGATGGAAATCGCTGCAGGCGTAATTCCTGAAATACGCGAGGCAATTCCAACCGTTTCCGGTTTAGACGCATTCAGTTTAGCAACCACCTCATTCGATAATCCTTTCACGGCTTTATAATCTAAATCAACCGGTAATTTAGTATGTTCATGGCGCAAAGATTTTTCAATTTCATCTTGCTGACGTTGAATATACCCTTCGTATTTAACCTGAATTTCAACCTGCTCAGCGGCCTGATGATCTTCTAAAGCGGGCGCAAAGGTAGGAAGAGAGGTTAACCGTTCATAAGTCATTTCAGGGCGGCGTAGTAAATCTTCACCGCTAGCTTCACGGGATATTGGTGTTTTTAATAAAGAATTCAGCGCATCGACCTCTTTTGACTGAGGATTCATCCACGTATCTTTTAAACGCTGACGCTCTTTATTCATATGATCAACTTTTTGATTAAAACGAGCCCAACGATCATCACTAATCAAACCTAATTGATATGCTTTTTCGGTTAGACGTAAATCTGCGTTATCTTCGCGCAGTAGTAAGCGATATTCAGCACGAGAAGTGAACATACGATAAGGTTCTTTTGTACCAATGGTAGAAAGATCGTCGATTAACACGCCCATATAAGCTTGATCTCGACGAGGGCTCCAGCCTTCTTTTTCTTGACTGTACAAGCTGGCGTTCAACCCTGCCATTAAGCCTTGCGCTGCTGCTTCTTCATAACCGGTGGTACCGTTGATCTGCCCAGCAAAGAACAGACCATGAACAAATTTGGTTTCATAGGTCTGTTTTAAATCGCGAGGATCGAAGAAATCGTATTCAATCGCATAGCCAGGTCGCACAATATGGGCATTTTCAAACCCTTTCATCGAACGAACAATTTGAACTTGAACATCAAAAGGTAAACTAGTGGAAATACCGTTTGGATATAGTTCAGTGGTAGTTAAACCTTCAGGTTCGATAAAAATTTGGTGGCTATTTTTATCCGCAAAACGCATCACTTTATCTTCGATGGATGGGCAATAGCGTGGGCCTATACCTTCAATAACACCCGCATACATTGGGCTACGATCCAAATTATTGCGGATCACATCGTGCGTTTTCTCGTTTGTGTGTGTGATAAAGCATGGGATCTGACGCGGATGATGATCACGCTTGCCCATAAATGAAAATACGGGCGTTGGATTATCACCGTGTTGCGCTTCCAGTACTGAGAAATCAACGCTATTTGCATCAATACGTGGTGGTGTGCCAGTTTTCAGACGATCCACTCGAAATGGCAATTCTCGCAAACGTTGTGCTAATGCGATCGATGGAGGATCCCCGGCTCGACCACCAGAAAAGTTTTCCAATCCAATGTGGATCTTACCACCTAGGAAAGTTCCTACCGTCAATACCACCGATCTGGCATGAAACTTTAGGCCCATTTGCGTGACAACACCACGCACATGATCGTTCTCGACAATAAGATCATCAGCAGCTTGCTGAAACAGCGTCAGGTTGGGGGTATTTTCCAAAGTATGACGAACATAAGCCTTATAAAGTGCTCGATCTGCCTGAGCTCGTGTAGCTCGAACAGCAGGGCCTTTCGAAGCATTAAGAGTTCTAAATTGAATACCTGCATGATCAATCGCTTCAGCCATTAATCCACCCATGGCATCC
Organism: Vibrio sp. V30_P3S12P165; assembly: GCF_009904905.1. Taxonomy (NCBI): domain Bacteria; kingdom Pseudomonadati; phylum Pseudomonadota; class Gammaproteobacteria; order Vibrionales; family Vibrionaceae; genus Vibrio; species Vibrio sp. V30_P3S12P165. The sequence continues at coordinate 21,673 of NZ_WXWH01000003.1, forward strand.
ACTTCTTTCACTAAATGTCCTTTACCAATCCCTCCGATAGCAGGGTTACAGGACATCTGCCCTAATGTATCAATATTATGGGTAAGAAGTAACGTACGTTGGCCCGTACGAGCGGCTGCGAGAGCGGCTTCCGTTCCTGCGTGACCGCCACCAACCACAATGACGTCAAATGTTTCGTGATAAAGCATGAACGACCTCAGGTATTCATTGAGATAAACAAAAGAGCCGTATTCTACCTTCTTTCCAACAGCGAGAAAATCGCTTTTATGCTTTTTTCCAGAAAGCGGTAAATCAATTATATAAAAAAGATCTTATATAGAGATCTTCTATT